>JBLMXO010000263.1:0-8169 GCA_050257815.1 Actinomycetota bacterium | reverse complement strand
CCGCCGAGGAGAGAAGGACTGTGCGGAACAGTTCGAGTGCATCGGGGCTCCCGCTCGATGCGATTGCGCCCATGTCCCAGATCACCGGGCGCTCGGCATCGAGATTGGTGGTGCCGATGAGGAGGCGGCGTCCTTTGCGGTGCTCTGCTGCGACCTCGGCGAAAAATTCGGGCGTCACGTAGTGAGCGACGACCTTGGCGAGCGGCGCATTACTCGCGAGCGAGTCGCCGCCGATCAGGCCTCGCACAGGGCGCATGATGGCGATGTCCTGGGTGTCGGAGGTGGTGAATACCGCCTTCAGCGCGGCGTCGTATTTCGGGCCGAGAAAAGCGAACGGCGCGGTGAGCGCCCCGGTGGATACGCCGGTGACTACGTCAAACTCCGGCCGCGTGCCCGCTGCAGTCCATCCGCCGAGCACCCCGGCACCAAAGGCGCCGTCGCTGCCGCCGCCCGAAAGCGCAAGGAAATTGACCACCGGTCGGCGCCCCCTCGCCAGCATCTCCGGTCGGCTCGCCCGCACCTGCTCCCATTTCACCTTGACGATGGCGTCAGCGTTTGGCGGCAGCTGGTCGCCCCAATAGCGGATCGGCGTTGCACCCATGCCCACGACCTGTGCGTCGGCCTCGAGCGCGGGCGGCAGGGGATTTCGTGCGATTGCCGCGGCGCAAGCGCCAAGCCCGGCCACAAGCGCGAGCAGACACCACGCCCGTACGAACCAACGCATGAACGCCATCCCCCATTCCCGCCGAAGCCCAGATTTTGGCGAGATTTCCCTTCAGCACCAGAACACTAGCGCAAAACTGTGGCGCCAAGTGTCTTTTTGGGCCGCCCGGGAGAGCCCTTTTTCCCCACTGCCACAAGGATTCTCCGCTCCGCGGTAAAGTCTCGCATCGACCATGGCCCCTCGGCATTGCATAAATTTGGTCCCGATCTCATTCACGTTTGGAGGTTCCCGTGCGAAGCATGATCTTTGCCATTGCCGCGCTTTTCATGGCCATGAACACCGTCTCAACCAAAGTTGCGGCAGAGGATCATTGCATGACCGGTGATTCAGCCGTCTGCGCCCAGGACCCCGCTTGTCACTGGGACTATTCTAAGCGCGGTTGCTATGAGGGCGCTCCGGAGCGGGTCGATCCCTGCGGTGCGCATAGCGACAAGTCGGTCTGCGAGCAGGACACCTCGATCGGCTGCAAATGGAACGAGGGCGACAGCAAGTGCGTGCAGGCGAATTAGGTTTTAGTTCCGGCGCCTGGCAACGAGCGCGTAGACGAAGAGCACGCTGAACACGGCATGAACGAGACCGCCGCCCCACATCGCCGCTCCACCGAGAGCGGTGGTGGCTGCCGTTCCCAGGATGACGCACGCGGCTAGCACGTTATAGAGCGCTAGCCCATAGGCTGCGGCGAGCCCACCAGGATGTTTAAGCTCGTTCCGCGCCATGAGCGCGGCGACACCAAGACCGAGCGTCGCCGCGCCCAGCACGCGCGCGAAAAAGACGACCGACGGATCGGGCGTGGTTCCAAGCCCTCCAACCAGAACCGCAGTCGCGAGCAGAGCAGAAAGGCCGAAAAGCGCCTCGAAACCACCGGAGGCGATCACCAGCCAGCGAAGCATTGCCCCCTCGACGATGCTCCAGCCCGTTACCCCGAGATTTTCTCGATCTCACTCGGCTTCCAGCTCTTGTCGAAGAAAGACTCAAGCGGGCTGTAGAGCCGCAAGATAGTGAACCAGCCCTTCCCCGGCAGCGTCTTGATGAAGTTGCCGTCCTTCACGCCGTCGGGCTTCTTCGGACCGAAATAAACGGTGATCGAGCCATCGGCGTCAGCTTCCGCGGCGGGACTCGGATAGCTCTGGCTGCCAGCGCGCGGAAAGCGCTGATCGGTCTGCAGCATCGAGCGCGTCTGGTTGTCGTACACCGTGAACGACCAGAATTTCGCTGCCGGGATACCCGCCGGCAGCGTGACCTTGTAGGTCTTCGCGCCGTCGAACGGCTCGCCATCGGAATCGAAAATGCCGAACAGATATTGCGAGCCGATCTCCGGCAACCGCATGATCATCGCCGGAGTGACGCCAGTCGCCACATAGAAGAAGGCAGCACGCGCATCGAGCGTGCGGGCGCCCGTATAAGGGAACGGCTTCACCCCTTCCTTGGTGATCTCTGGCGGCGGCCGCAGGAAATCGTAGCCGCTGACGAAGAGTGGGTTGAGCCATTTCGACTCTGGGCCGTAATAGCCGAAGCCTTCCGACTCACGCGGACGGAAACTCACCGTTCGCCCCGCAGCATTCGCCACCGCGATCGCATCGGTCAGGATCTTGCGCATGCGCGCATCGGGACTGAATGGCTCGCCCTTCTTGATGCCGATCGCCGCGAACTCGCCGCCGATCTCCGGTTGCAACGCCTCAGCCGGCTGCTCCTGCACGAGAGCGTTGAGCATCTCGTAGTAGGAGAAATCGTTGGGCGGGATCGTGTTCATCGCGAGCCCCGTGCCCTCGACGAAGGTCAGCGGCTTAGGCTCGCTGAGCGGCGCAAGCGGGGCCTTTCCCCTGAGAAAGCCGCTGATGCTCGTCCCGTACGACCCCGGCACGTAAGGATAGATCTTGAGATATTTCTTGATCGCCTCAACGGCGGCCTTGGGATCGTTGTTCACGAGGAACGCCCGTCCCAACAGCGCGACCGAGGTCGTGGTCGGGCGGCCGATGAAATAGCCGCCCTGTGGCAGCGGCCCGTCATAACTGCGCGGCGCGAGGAGATATTTGCCGCCGAGTCCGCGGTCGGGACCTGGCGAGCCAAAATCGATGACCCAGCGGAACCAGAGATCGTCGAACAAGCCAAGCACACCTGGCGGTGTCTCGATCACCATCGGTCCTTTGCTGAGGTCGATAGTGGCGATGAAATAGACCGTGTCGGAATTGGCGGTGAGGAACAGCGAGCGCGAATCCATCAGGCCGGAAAAGATCAGCACACCTTCGTTGTCCTTGACGCCGGCGTCCCTGATGCCCTGCCGTGCTGCGTATATCGACACCCCGCGCAGGCCGTTGAGGAAAGCCGACACGCCGCGCTGAAGATCAAGCTGGTCATAGACCTTGTCGGCCGTCGCCTGGTCGGGGATGCCGTCACGGAAATTGAGCGTGCCGATCGAGGTCTCGACCTGGTCAGGCGTCGCGATCGATGGCGGGACTGGCGTATCGCTCTCGGCGAAAGCCGGCGACAACAGAATCGCAGCGAGACCGAGCGCCATCATGCTTTGCACGAGGTGCCCAAAGCTTGGCGTTGAGCTCATTAACTCAGCGTCCTTTCGCGTTTAATGCAGCGAAACCCGAGATGGCAGGTTGACGTGTCGATCGGCTCGGCGTGGCGCGCGGCCGGCCGGTAACGCCGGCAATAATTCGGGGCGCAGAGATGAGAGCCGCCCTTGATGACCTTGCGGGGAATTTTGATGTGGGGCTGGCAAGGATCGAAGCTATCTTCCGCGCGCGGCCCCCGCGGGTTGACCGGCATGCAGCAGGACTTCTGCTGCTGATGGCTCGTCGCATACCAGTCGGTCGTCCACTCCCAGACATTGCCGATCATGTCGTAGAGGCCATAGCCATTTGGAGGATAGATGCCGACCGGAGAGGTTCCTTCGTAGCCGTCCTTGAGCAGATTCTGCCACGGGAACTCGCCCTGCCAGGTATTAGCGACGCACTTGCCGCCGGGCTCGAGCTCGTCGCCCCAAGCGAACTCCTTACCGTCGAGCCCACCACGCGCGGCGAACTCCCATTCCGCCTCGGTCGGCAGCTCTTTTCCGGCCCATTTGGCGTAAGCCTCGGCATCTCGATAGGCGACGTGCACGACGGGATAGTTGTCGAGCCCCTTGATCGAGCTGCCGGGCCCGTAAGGATGGCGCCAATCGGCGCCGAAGGTGAAGCTCCACCAATTCGACCAGTTGTTGAGATCGACCGGACCCTTTTGCTTCACGAACACGAGCGATCCGGCTTTCAGCATATGCGGCAACGCACCGGGGTAATCCTTGGGGTCTGGCGCAATCTCCGCGAAGGTGACGTGACCGTTCTCTTTGACGAAGCGCTTGAACTCGGCGTTCGTGACCAGTGTCTTGTCGATCCAGAAGCCGTCAATCTTGACGCGGTGGGAAGGCTTCTCCTCGACATAATGATGGTCGGAGCCCATGGTGAACTCGCCGCCCGGGATGTAGATCATCTCGGGCTTGGGGCTCACCTTGACGCCGCCCGATCGCCTCGCCTTGCGCGCGATGCTCATCCTCGCCTCTTTAAGGGTTTGCCTTCGCCGGCGGGAAGATCGTCTTCCAGTCGTTCTTCATGTCGACCACGGTCCAACCCTTGGCGAGAGCCTCGTCGAGCGCCTTGTCGAGCTTGCCGACTTCAGAGTTCCGATCATAGGCATATTCGCGCACCGCGTCTGTATGATGCACGAGCCCCATGAAGCAAAGGCGCTGGCACGCCGCAGTCCATTCCAGCATCTCCTTGTCGCCATCGGAATTTCCGAAGGCGAAGATCGGCTGGCGCCCGATGAAATGGTTGATGCCTTCGGGCTTGCCCGGACCATCATCCACGAACAGGACCTTCGGCATTTTGATCAGCACCGGCTTCTCGTCCCACGTCCCATACTGGGTGACGCCGGAGGAGCCGATGACTTGCTCAGGCGGGATGCCGTAAGTCTTGTCGGCGAAGGTGCGCATGAACTCCACACCGCCACCCGAGACAATGAAGGTTTTGAAGCCGTTGGCACGGAGGTAATCGAGCAACTCGATCATCGGCTCATAGACGAGATCGGTGTAGAGCACTTTGAAGCGCGGATGCTTGGCGGTGGCGAGCCACTGCGTGACGGTCTCGTTGAAGTCAGCGGTGGTCATGCCGGAATGAGTCGCCGCCACGATCTCCAGCATTCCCTTTTCGCCCATCCCAGCAACCGCCTTCATGTCACCGGCGAGCACAGACTTGAATGGCTCCTTGGTCTTCCATTCGGGATGCTGATTGGCCTGCCGTTTCACTTCGTCGATGGCGTAGACAAACTGCGTATACATCGGCTGCTCGACCCACAAGGTGCCGTCATTGTCGAATGTGGCCAGCCGGTCCTTGGGCGCTACGTAATCGGGGCCACCCTCTTTCGTGACGCGCGTCACGTAGTCGATAATGGCTTGCTTCGTCGGACCATCGCTCCACGATGGCAACGGGTCTTCTGCGCCAAAAGCCGCGCGCGGCAACAAGCCCCACGCGAGCGTGCCGACCAGTAACGTCAGAGCACAAAGACATCGCGTGATGGCGAGACTTGAATGCGATTTGCCCATGCCAGTCACCTTACAGTCGACGAGATTCGTGGATGGAGCGGCGACACCGAACTAACGGGATCGCCGCTCGCGCTGTTGCGTCTATTGACCCTGGCGGGCCTGGATCGCCTTGATGATCTGCTCCTTCACCGCCTCGAGGTTGAAGGAAGCGGCCTGCTGCATCGGCGGGAAGTCGATGAAGCTCTGAGCGAACTTGCCAACCTCCTGCTGCACGAAGACAAAGCGCCAGAATTCGTATGTGTACCATTCCCCCTGATACATCGACTGTTGCGGCGTGCTCGTTCGCTCAAAGGGATCAAGGAGGAGATTGGTCAGGACCGGCCAATCGAGGTGCACCGTATTGCCGAGCCAGCCGTCCGGCTGGTCGGTGAAGCGATATTTGTAGTCGCCGATGCGCACGGCGCCGAGCGTAGTCTCGGTGAAATAGAAGATCTCGTTGCGCTTCGACGGCGACTTGCCGGTGATGAAATCGAGCTGGTTATAGCCGTCGAGATGCACCTTGTAATTGGTGCCGCCGAGATCCTTGCCGGCGAGAAGTTCATCGACGATGTTCGCATTGCCCGCAGCTGCGACGAAAGTCGGGAACCAATCGAGCCCCGACACGATGCTGTTATCGATGACGCCAGCCGGGACCTTGCCGCGCCAACGCAAGATGCACGGCACGCGGAACCCGCCTTCGAGCGCCGTGCCCTTGGCGCCGGCAAACGGCGTCTGGCCACCATCGGGCCAGGTGAAGTTCTCCGCACCGTTGTCAGTGGTGAACACGACGATCGTATTGTCTGCCAGACCCTGGTCTTCCAGATGCTGCAAGACAGTACCGACGCAGTCATCAATCTGCGCCATGCCGGCCTCTTCAATCGACCAGCCGTTCTTGGAATTCCGCATGTCCTGGTACTTGTCGGACAGATGCGTGACTACGTGCATGCGCGTCGGATTGTACCAGACGAAGAACGGCTTGCCGGCTGCCTTGGCTCTATCGATGAAGTCGATCGTCTTGTCGCGAATGACTTCGTCCACCGTTTCCATGTTGTATTTGATGCCCTCGATCGGATGCGGCGGCAGCGGGCCGTCGTCGGTGATCTTCTGCTTGCCGACTTTGCCCCAACGCGGATCAACGGTCTGGTCGTCCTCGTCGCTAGCAAGGCAATGCAAGAGATTGCGCGGGCCGACCTGATCCTTGAGTTGCTGAGGATAATTGCGGTGGAACGGATCCTCCATCGCATCGAGATGATAGAGGTAGCCCCAGAATTCATCGAAGCCGTGCACCGTGGGTAGATATTCGTTGCGATCGCCGAGATGGTTTTTGCCGAACTGCCCGGTGGCGTAGCCCATTGTCTTAAGCACCGTGGCTATGGTTGGCGCCTGCGCCGGCATGCCGACCGTGGCACCGGCCTGGCCGACCGTGGTAAGGCCGGTGCGCATCGGAAGTTCGCCGGTGATGAAATTGGCGCGACCCGCAGTGCAGCTCGCCTCCGCATAGTAGGACTGGAACAGCATGCCCTCAGAAGCGAGCTTGTCGAGATTGGGCGTCTTGCCGGCCATCATACCGCGATTGTAGGCGCCGATATTGAACCAGCCGATGTCGTCGCCCATGATGAAGAGAATGTTCGGCTGCGAGCCTGACGGCGTCGCTTGAGGTGCTGGTTGATCGGCCGCCTTCGCCCCGCTGGTGCCAACAGTTGCGAGTGCAAAAAGCGATGCTCCGCTCAGGAGTACGCTTCGCCTATCGAGCCCCGCTTGGTTCTCTGGCTTCACTCGAGTCTTGTTGGTCTCGTTGTCCATTGCCGCCTCCTCCTCGCGAATCGTTTTGGGCTAGTCTGATCGATGGGCATGTTCGCCGATTTTTATGACGCTAGGAGGTTTCCGCGCCCTTTGGCAACTGGGTCTCGGCGAGATTTGATCGATTAGGTAGTCGATAGTGGTCCATTCCGATTGTTGCAATTCGGCATCCCTCGGCGAGCCAATGCATGTTTCCGCGAGGTAATCGCTTGGAACGGCAAGGTGTGATGGCGTAAATTTTGAGCGCATCGATTGGGGGAACCGATGTCGCACCGAAGCGCAATAGCGTTGGTTGTACTCGCTGCACTCTTTACCTCTGGCAGCGTTCGCGCCGCTGAGTATGGCACCGGCCCCTGGGTCAAGGGCTATACCGATATTTTCGGCGGCGTCATTCCCTCCCAGCCAGGTTGGTACGTTCGCACCGACGCCTATCACTACAACGGGAGCGCCGACGCGACCATTTTCGACGGCCGTATCGCTTTGAATGTCGATGAGAATTACACCGCGACATTGTTTGCGCTGAGCTACGTCACGCCGTGGAAAATTCTTGGCGGAACGTACTCTGTCGCGGTCGTCCCCAGCGCCGTCGCCATGGACGTCAACGTGGGTCTTCAGCTCCCCGCCTTTACCGGACCGCGGGGCAGGACATTCGGCCCGTTCAACTTCAACACCGGCGACACCGAGTTCTCTCAAGGGGACACGGCGTTCTCTCCGTTCGTTCTTGGTTGGGACGCGGGCAACTTCCATTGGAACGTGGGTGTGTTCGGCTTCGCACCGACCGGCGAGTACGACCGGACGAGTCTCGCCAACACGAGCCTCAATCACTGGGCGGTGATGACGCGGCTCGCCGGGACCTACTTCGACCCCAAGACCGGCTGGCAAGCGACCGGGGCCGCAATCTACTCGGTGAACTGGGAGAATCCGGCGACCCACTACGAGACCGGAAATATCCTCAATCTCGAAGGCGCGGTGACCAAGAATTTCGGGCCGCTCGGCATCGGCGTGGTCAGCTACGCGATGATCCAGACGACGGGCGATAGCGGATCTGGCGCGCGCTTCGGCTCGTTCGAATCGCGGGTCTATG
>JBLMXO010000262.1:0-4423 GCA_050257815.1 Actinomycetota bacterium | reverse complement strand
AAGGCAAGCACGAAGAGGCTCACTGCCGCCATGGCATTGGCGAGCAGAAGGTAGTTCCGCCGGCGCGAACCGAAAAGCGGGACGAAGTCCGACAGGAGCCCGAAGACGGGTTTGATGGTCCACGGCACGGCGAGCAACGCCATGAGGCCAGCGAGCTCGGCCGGCGATTCACCCCATGCTTTGAGCAGTGAACGCACCGGTTGCGCGATGAGACCAGAGGTCGGATCGCCGACGCTCTGCACGAAATAGAGTGTGGCGAAGAAGGCATAAGCGCCCGCTACTTTAGAGACGGTATGAGTTCGCGCCGTGTCGCTGGCCAAGGTCGATCGCCGGTCTGTCTGTTTCAAGCCCGCCGAGTTTTGCGAGCTGTTGCGGAAATGCAATGGACATTTCTTTTTTTGTCGGGGCGCGCGCCAAGCAGGGCCAGAGCCGTTGTTTCGGCGTAAGCTCGCGTTTCAGCTATCGATTCGGGGGATTTTCAGATGCGGACCAATCGTGCGCTCCTGCTGCTTGCATTTGCCATTCTTGCCGTCCCGGCCGTGGCAGCGGCCGAGCCCATTCCCTACAGCAAGACGGTGCAGAGATCCTGCGCCGCGGACTACAAGAAATATTGCGGTGAGTATGGCCTCGAGTCGACGGCCTTGCGGGCCTGCATGGACCGCAACGGCGAAAGCCTGTCGTCGACCTGCGTGAAGGCGCTGGTCTCGGACGGTCAAATCAGCCAGGCTGAGGTAGATCGTCGCAAGAAGGCCGGACACTAACCGTCTCTTTGCTGCGCGCGTGACCCTTCTCAACGCGATAGCTAAACTGCGGACCTAAGCGCACGGCACAGCGTTCTGTCTCTGTGCCGAGATTTCGGCCGCTTCTGGCAGAAGACAAGCGCGCACAAGGGTCGGTTGTATGCTTATCGTCGGAGGTGCGACCGCGCTTATCGTCGTTGCCGTCTTCTTCTCATGGCGTCTCTTTGTGACATGCCGCGCGTTCTGGTGGCGGCGGCAGATGCGGCACGTCGCACGGGAGAAGACCGTAGAAAGAATCGCTGCCGAGTGAGGCTTAACCGCCGTAGCGCTCCGTGCGGATCATGGGTGCGGTTATGCCCGCTTCAATCGCGCCATCAGCCGCCGCCGCGACGAAGGGATTGCCCCCGCAGATGAAGACGTGGCGCGGTGGCGTTGGCAAGCGCGACAAAAGTTCGGCGATCATGGCACGGTCGACACGGCGGCCGAAATCTTCTGCCCGCCGTGGATGATCGCGGGTTAGTGCGAGAGCGAGCTTAAAGCCGTCATTGCGATCGTGCATGGCAATGAGCTCGTCGCGAAAGATCACATCCTCCCAGGTTCGCGCCGAGAAGAGCAGCAGCGCCGGGATGCGAGAGCCCTGCGCGGCGCGGTGGCGAAGCATCGACATCAGCGGCACGACGCCGGAGCCGCCGCCAAGCAAGAGCAGCGGACCGCCATCCTCTATCGACCAAACGAAATGTCCGCCGATCGGTCCTCTGAGCTCGATCGAGTCTCCGATAGCAGCGACTTCGTGAAAGAAGGGAGACACTTCGCCGTCATCGAGACGCTCTATGGCGAGCTCGATGTCGTCGGTCCGCTCTGGCGCGGAGGCGATCGAGTAGCTGCGCTCCGCCTGATAGCCGTCGGGCGCAGTCAGTCGCACGTCGACATGCTGGCCGGCGCGGAAGGGAAAGGGCGCCGTGGGTGCGAAGATGAAGCTTTTCACGCGCGGCGTGTCGGGGGCTAAGCCGGTGATGGTTGCCTGCTGCCATTCGAGCCGCGGCGTTCCGGCAAGCACAGACGGCACGTCAGTCACCGGTGAAGCGCTGCTCGCGCCAGGGGTCGCCATAGATGTGATAGCCGCGCAGCTCCCAGAAGCCCGCCTCGTCCCGCTCAGTGAATTGCAGGCCGCTCACCCATTTGGCCGATTTCCAGAAATAGAGATGCGGCACCAAAAGCCGCGCTGGACCACCATGATCGGGCGGAAGCGGCTTTCCCGCGTAAGTGGTCGCGATCATGGCTTTGCCGCCGAGGAGATCGGCGACCGGCACATTGGTCGAGTAGCCGTCGAAGGAATGGGCAAGCACGAATTTGGTCGGCGGCACGTCGAGAGAGGCAGCAGCGAGAACGTCGTCGACCAAGACGCCCTCCCAGGTGGTGTCGAACTTCGACCATTTGGTGACGCAATGAATGTCACGCGTCTGCATCATCTTGGGCAGCGCGTTGAACTCGGCCCACGTCCATTTGGCGACGGGACGCGGTCCGACTTTCACGGTGAAGGACCAATCATCGAGGCTGATCCTAGGCGTCGGTCCGGCCGAGAGCACAGGGAAGTCGTGGGTCAAAGACTGGCCGGGCGGCAGCCGCTTGGCGAGGTCGGGCGTCCGCGGGCGTCCGGTGAAACCGCGTGTGATCATGGTAGGGACCGCTCCAAGTGGTGTCGAACTGTTGTGTGACCGGGTTTCACTGTGGGTCACGCCGATAGGTGACTGTCAACGCAAAAGCTTGCGACCGTGCGACAAGAAGGTCGGCGTTTCGCGCTTGGGAACCGGATTTGGGCGTCACACATTAGGGCAAGCAAGGGGCGCAAGGAGACTGAGCGATGGCAAAGCTCGACGCGAGCAAATCGGGTACCTTCAAGATTGGCGGCGAGATCACGATCAACCGTCTCGGCTTCGGCGCGATGCGCATCACCGGAAAGGGCATCTGGGGCCTGCCCGAGGATAGGCCGGAAGTGATGCGTACGCTGAAGCGGGTGCCGGAGCTCGGCATCAACTTCATCGATACTGCCGATTCTTACGGACCCGACGTCTCCGAGGAGCTGATCCACGAAGCGCTCTTTCCCTACAAGGGCATGCTGATCGCGACCAAGGCCGGCTTCCAGCGCACGGGTCCCGGCGTTTGGCAGATGGACGGCCGCCCCGAATGGTTGCGCGAGCGCGCGCTGTCGAGCTGCAAACGGCTTGGCGTCAAGCGTATCGACCTTTGGCAATTGCACCGCATCGATCCGAAAGTGCCGCGGCATGCGCAATTCGCTGCAATCAGGTCGCTGATCGATGACGGCATCATTCGCTTCGCCGGACTGTCGGAGGTGTCGGTGGCCGACATCGAGGAAGCGGCGCAAGTCTTCCCGGTAGTGAGCGTGCAGAACCGCTACAATCTCGTCGATCGCGGCAGCGAGGACGTGCTCGAATATTGCGAGGCGAACAACATCGGCTTCATCCCGTGGTACCCGCTCGCGGCCGGCGAGCTCGCCAAGGACGGCTCGATCCTCGATCGCATCGCCAAGAAGCATGGCGCGGCTCCGAGCCAGATTGCGCTTGCCTGGGTGCTGAGACGCAGCCCGGTGATGTTGCCCATTCCCGGCACGTCCAAGGTCAAGCATCTCGAGGAGAACGTCGCGGCGGTGAATATCGAGCTGTCCGACGATGAATTCGCCCTGCTCGATCGCGAAGGCCGCTCGGCGTCAGAAGCGGCGTAAGGCCGCTTAATTCTCGACGGGAGCGACCTTCGTGCCGCTGAGATGACCGTAGAGGGCGAGCGCGCGGTTGACGTAGGACGCCTGTGGCAGTGCGAGCGAGGAGGCGAGGCTCTCGCCGGCAAAGGCGAGGCCGTAATAGCGGAACACGCCCGAGGCTTCGCGCTTGACGAAATGCACCGACTGTAGATCTCCGGGATCGAACAAAGTGAGCATGAAGCTCCTCACCGGCGTCACGTTCTCGACGGCGACGGTGAAGCCATCAGCGGTGAGGTCGCGCACTTTCATGCGGTAAACCACCTCCTCAGAGGTGCGGTTGTCCTGCTGGGCGAAATAGAGCTCATGCCCGCTCTTCATCTCGGCGAGAGTGAAGTCGGGTCGCGAGTGGCCGGTGTCGGGCGAGACCAGCGCCGAGGCGCTGTCGATCAGCGTGCGCCAGCCGCCGTCGGTCACCGACCAATATTGCAAGCCCTTCAGCGCGGAGATGGCGCCGAAGCGCTTCAAAAGCTCGTCGGTCGTGCCGTTGAAGTGGAAGCTGCCGGCGAGCCCCACCAGCACGCCGTCGTCCTTGGCGCTCCAGCCGAGGCAGACCGGTGGTTTCCATGCAGCGAGGCTGTCACCCGACCACACGCTGACGGTAGGGGGCGCATCGACCGCGGCGTAGTCTGGATAGGCCGTTGCACCGCCGCACGGCGGCACGGGGTTTTGCTCGGCGGCGTTGGCGCCTCCGATCAGAGCAAAGACAAGGGCTATGGCGATGAGGACCCTCACGGGCGCAAGCTTGTAGCCAATTGAGCCCCGCGGCGGAAGCCCAGAACTTGCGTTTCAGGCCATGACCAATTCGTAACGGCTTTGGCTTAGGCTCCGCCGCCCGTCCACCCGCATCCAGGCGAGGACCGTATGCAGGCTGAGGAGCTGACTTTCGTTGGGACCTGCGACATCGCAG
>JBLMXO010000261.1:0-5418 GCA_050257815.1 Actinomycetota bacterium | reverse complement strand
CGCGTAGCGATCGGATCATCTGACTGTGGCAGAGATAGCAACCCTCGCGGATATAGATGTCGCGTCCGGCAAGTTCGAGCGGGGTGTATGGGCGCATGCCCTCGACCTTCTCGATGGTGGACGAGAGCCAGAAGAGCGGCGCGATCTCGACGATGCCGCCAATCGCGACCACCAGCAGGATGCCGACCAAAAGGAGGACCGAGCTCTTCTCGAGGACCTGATGCTTCGCGAAGTCCATCACGCTCCCCCTATTCGGCCGGCACTGGGCGAAGCTCGGGAGCCGCCGCGATACGCGGCTGCTCGGCGACATCGACCGGCTCATCGCCGCGGATGGTCCGCCACATATTGTAGACCATGATCAAGGCGCCGATGACGAACAGGAGGCCGCCAATCGCCCTGATGATGTAGAAGGGATGCATGGCCGCGACGGTCTCGACGAACGAGTACTCGAGGAAACCTTCACTGTTATAAGCACGCCACATGAGGCCCTGGAGGATGCCGGACACCCACATCGAGGTGATGTAGAGGAGGATGCCGAGCGTCGCGACCCAGAAGTGCCACTCGACCAGGCGCTGCGAATAGAGCCCGCGGCGATGCCATAGCCAAGGCACGAGGCAATACAGCGCGCCGAAGCTGATGAAGGCAACCCAGCCAAGAGCGCCGGAATGCACGTGCCCGATAGTCCAGTCGGTGTAATGCGACAGCGCGTTCACCGACTTGATGCTCATCAGCGGGCCCTCGAAGGTCGACATGCCATAGAAGGCAACCGAAACGACGAGGAAGCGGATGACGGGATCGGTCCTGAGCTTGTCCCAGGCGCCCGAAAGAGTCATCAGACCATTGATCATTCCGCCCCAGGACGGCATCCACAGCATGATCGAGAAGGTCATGCCAAGCGTCTGCGCCCACTCGGGCAAGGCCGTGTAGTGCAAGTGATGCGGGCCCGCCCAGATATAGAGGAAGATCAGCGACCAGAAATGCACGATAGAGAGGCGGTACGAATAGACCGGTCTCTCGGCGCGTTTCGGCACGAAGTAATACATCATACCGAGGAAGCCAGCGGTGAGGAAGAAGCCGACCGCGTTGTGGCCATACCACCACTGCGTCATGGCGTCCTGGACACCAGAATAGACGATGTAACTTTTCGAGCCGAGCAGCGACACCGGCACGGCGATGTTGTTGACGATGTGCAACATGGCGATGGTGACGATGAAGGCAAGATAGAACCAGTTCGCCACATAGATGTGGGGCTCACGGCGCTTGGCGAGCGTACCAATAAAGATGAGGAAATAGACGACCCACACGATCGTCAGCCAGAGATCGACATACCACTCGGGCTCGGCATATTCCTTGGACTGGGTGACGCCGAGCAGATAGCCGGTGGCGGCAAGCACGATGAAAAGCTGATAGCCCCAAAACACGAACCACGGCGCCCAGCGCCCGGCGAGTCGTGCGCGGCTCGTGCGCTGCACCACATAGAACGAACTCGCAATCAACATATTGCCGCCGAAGGCGAAGATGACGGCAGAGGTGTGGAGTGGCCGGAGTCTGCCGAAACTGGTCCACGGCAGATCGAGATTCAAGACAGGATAGGCAAGCTGCCAGGCGATCAGATCACCGATCAGGAATCCCGCCACACCCCAGAAGATCGTCGCGATGACGCCGGCGCGGATAACGCCGTCGGCATAACCGCCTTTGTCGCGCGGCTCCTTCTTCTCGATGAGCTGCGTGAGGACATAGAGGAAGGAAAGGCCCGCTGCGCCAAGTAGCAGACAGCCGTGGAACTGCATGACCGGATCTTTGCCGGCAATCGCGAGGAGCAGTCCGATGAGCGTGACGAGCGCCGCAGCCACAAGCGCCGAAAAGTCTGAAAACGCCTTCCACTCTTCGCGTTCGAGCATTGCCGACATGGTGTGATCCCCTTCTGGCAGGCACCATGCGCAAGAGCGACAGGCTTAACTTTGACGAGGATCAAAAGATCGGAAGACCTCCCCTAATCCTTCGTCGACTTCCGACGCCAAATTGAGTTCGCGTCCCGCATTGTCGTGCCTGCCGGGCGCCCGCTACGTTCGTCCTCTCATGCCGAGCACCCGAGCGTAGGAAGGGCGTGGAACCGAGGCAAATCACAAAGCAGCGCCTCCGGCACGCTCCGCTTGCGTTTAAGTGATCTTTTCCCTTCTTGCCTGGATAAACCGGTCCAGACCCTGGGCATAGGCGCTTTCGCGCCCGTGCCAAGCGTGATCGAGCTTCCTCTTGTGGCCGCGCAGCCCTATGATCTTGGCCGTAAGACGGGGGACGGCGGCATGAGACTCTTGCTTGGCATGATCTTGGGGTCGCTTCTTACCATCGGAGGGGTATACGTCTCCGACAGCCGCGAGGATGCGGCAGACCCTCACCCAATGGTGAACTGGGACGTGGTGGGGCAAAAGCTCGCAGTCCTCACCGAGGACGCGAAGCAGAAGTGGGACGAGTTCACCCGCCAGATGACTGGTCCGCCTTAACCCTACGGAACAGCGAAGACATCAGTTCGCGTCGGCCCGGGTTTCATTGTCAAGCGGTGCGTGGTTGCTTGGAGCATTGTTGCTTGGGGCATTGTTGCGTGGGGTATCGCTACTTGGGGCACCGTTGCTTGGTGCATCGCTGCTTGGTGCGTCGCTGCTTGGTGCGTCGCTGCTTGGTGCGTTGGCCGGCGGCGCACTATCCTGTTTTGGCGGCGCAATCTTTTCCTTCGGACCCTTAGGATGTGAGCTCGATCTTTCCGAGGCAGCATCGCTCACCATATTCATGCCCGTGAGGAACGCCGCACCGGCCCCGATCACGGCGAGGATGCCGAGGAGCCGCAGGATCGTCTGCAGCGACCTTCGCTCCGGAGCCTCAATCCGGACCGTACGGTTGATATAAGCGAGAAATGCGCTGAGCAATGCGGCGATGGCGCCGCCGGCAAAGAACAGCATCGCCGCGCCAAACTTGGGATCCATCGAAGACTCAGGTGCACTCGCTAGAATGGCGAGCATAACGAGCGCAGCCGTCCCATTGAGGATGACGAGCACAAGGAGCGCACGCGCGGCAAACCGGTTCTGCTCGCGCTCGAGATAGACGCGCTCAAGCTTGGGATCGGCCTCATAGCTGGAATTGGGCGGCATAGTGCTCATCATCACCCCTCGTTTGGTCGCATTATGACGAGGATCGGGACACGAGCGAGTCGGCTAGCGCGACTTGGACTCCCCCGCGATTCGCGCAAAGAATACTGGCGGAGACGGAGGGATTCGAACCCTCGATACGGCTTTTGACCGTATAACGGTTTAGCAAACCGCCGCCTTCAGCCTCTCGGCCACGTCTCCAAGACAACGAAGGCTTACTGATCCCGTTGAGGTCGGTCAACTCGCCCCGAAAGACGCCGGGGATGATCTTAGCCGCGATAGACGCGGACGCTATCACCGCCTTCTAGGAGAAGATGGCCCGAGCCCGCCAAAATCCAAGACCTGGCACAATTTTGAAGACCGGGAGCCCGGCACCCAAAGGCGGCCATAATGACAGCGCAAACGTGTCTTCAGATTTCGCAATGTGCTAGACTTTTGGGCAATTGATGACAAACGGGGGGTAGTGCCGCTGATGAGCTGGCACGTCTGCATAGCATTTTCCGGGACCTTGGCCCTTGCCGCCGGCTTGGCCGCCTCGGCTCAGGCGGAAGAAGCGATCTATTGCGTCACTTGCACTGGCCCCGACCAAGTCTATCGCTGCAAGGTCACCGGCGAGGGCTCAAAGGCGAGCGACGCGATGAAACTTTATTGCGTCATCCGCACCGCAAAAGAGGGCCATCACGCTTCCTGCTCGGCCGAGAACGCGACGCCTGCCTGCGGCGGTATCGACAAGGTTTATAGCTATAACGGACCGAGCCTCCCCGACGATATCGCGCAAGACCCGCGCGTGAAGAGCCTGATGAAGCGGGTCGAGGAGAACAACCGAGCTTTCGACAAACCGAAGGGCGAAGGTCCGCAGACCATGGTCGAGTTGACGGGTCGCGCGTTCAGTGCCTCGCGCCAGGGTTTGCGCAACGCCCGCTCCGCGCTGACCGGCTCACGCGGAGAAACGCAGCCTCTACCCGCTTCGCCGCAAGTCACCGGTAGCAGTGGAGCCGCCGCGGCCGCGACTCCCGCCGCCCCTTCGAAAAGCCGAATGCAGCGGGCAAGCGCCGCCATGAGCAGCCTCGCGCGCAAGGGCTATCGCTGCCTTCGCTCGCTGTTCCTTAATTGCAGCGGAGAAGCGACGGGGACCACCGTGCAATAGGCCCGCCGCCGAGCTCCTCCCCGTCGAGCATTGATCACTTTCAGCTAGTGAGTCTGGAGCCACTCGCGGGCTTGGCGCTGCGCCTCCGCGATCTGCTCCGACGACATTTCACGCGCCAGTTCCACTCGGTAGCTCAATGCTGACTGGTTGCCACGCGCAGCGGCGAGATTGAACCATTTGTGCGCCGCCACGAGATCGGCTGCTACGTCCCTCCCCGTCGCATAAAGCATCCCAAGTTCGAAAAGTGCGTCAGGCATGCCCGTCTGCCCCGCGCGCCCCGCCATCTCCGTCGAAAAGTCCATCCGTGCCATCTAAAATGCCCCCTCATTATCGCTCGTCTTGAGACCTGTCGAATACTCGGAAAGAACGACAAGTTCACCTGAGCTTTTGACGTCCCAGAACTGCGGGAGATCATCGGAGAGCACCTTCAATAACTTCTGAATGCACGTGATTAATGCAAGCTCACTAAATCTATAACGCGAAGTAATATTGGTTTACACTGCACGCTAATCAGCGGCAAATTGGTTAAGCTTGGGGCTTGGCAATCTTTCTTTGACCATTGCCAGTGACGCCACGATAACCAAGAACAGGATTTGGCCTGCACGGCCGAAAGGGGGAGCTAACCGCTGTCGCCATGAGGCTTGGCCATGAGCAGCATCCAAGCCCAGTCCCGCGCGTTGCCGGTGCCCGGGTAGGGCTTCCAGGGCACGAGGACTTTCTCGGGTGAGCCCTCGGTAGTCGCCTTCAGCCGCTCGAGCTCGGCCTCCGCCGCCTTGGGCATCTCCTTTCCCTGCTCGGGGCGCCACAGCACAACGGCTTCCGACTTGAAGTCCCTCGGCCTCGCCGCTGGCCCGTAATTCGGCCGGTCGAAACAGACGATGCGTGCCTTGGGGAAGAACCGGCGAAGATTGCCGGCGTCATGACGGCTGAGCGCGATGATCGTGCCGTCCTCGAAGCCTCGTGCCTTCAGTGCCTCAGCAAGCCCGGCATAAGGCGTCGCGACGCGGCACTTGTTGCAGTGAGGGCCCATGGCCTGCATGAGGTCCCTCGCCCTGATGGGGAAAACGATGAGGAGCGAGGCCGCAAGCACGATGCCGAGAATCTTTGCTTTGCGCGCAGCATTGTCCGTGC
>JBLMXO010000260.1:0-3760 GCA_050257815.1 Actinomycetota bacterium | reverse complement strand
CGCGGGATCGTGCCCGAGGCAAAGCCGAGCACGAGATAGCGCCCCTCCCACGCCATGGCGCGCAAGGAGGGCTCGGCCGATGAGCCCCCCACCGTGTCGTAGAGCACATCCACGCCCTTGGGCAGCGTGAGAGCTTTCAACCTCCCCTTGAGGTCCTCTGACTCGTAGTTGACGCCGTCATCTGCGCCGTGCTCGCGGGCGATGGCGAGCTTGTCGCCGGAGGAGGCGACGGCAATGACGCGCGCGCCCATAAGCTTGGCGATCTCGATGGCGGCAAGCCCTGCGCCGCCCGCTGCGCCGAGCACCACGACGGATTCCCCGGCCTTGAGCTGCGCGCGGTCCTTGAAGGCGTGAATCGCGGTTCCATAGGTGATGGGAATGCCGGCCGCGACCTCATCGCTTACATCGTCGGGAATGAGGATCGCACTCTTGGCCTTGACGAGGATCTTCTCCCGGCAGCCATTGCCGCCGATGAAGGCAACCACTCTCTGACCCACTTTGAAATCGTTGACATCTGCACCGAGCTGCTCGATGACCCCTGCCACCTCGGCGCCGGGCGAGAACGGCAGCGGCGGCGTGACCTGATACTTGTTGCGCAAGAGAAGCGTGTCGAAGAAGTTCAGTCCGACCGCCGTGACCTTGACGAGGATGTCGTTCGGCCCCGGAACCGGCTCAGCCACCTCATCCAGCCGCAGCGCCTGCGGACCAATGAATTCGCTGAATTGCGCAACGCGCATACTGTCCTCTCCATTCCTCTTTTCGCCGCGCGCAGATCGCCACGAGCCAAGCACCCGTCAAGGTAAAGTTGAACCTGCCACGGGATGGCCGCGGGCGGTAGTGTCACCTTTCACAGGGTCTCAGAAATCGAAGAGGCGCTCGCGAATGGCAATTGCCACGGCCTGGGTGCGTGTCATCGCGCCGAGCTTGCGCATGGCAGTCTTCGCGTGCTCGTCAACAGTGCGCTTGGCGAGATTGAGGATCTCGCCGATCTCCCACGCCGACTTGCCTAGAGCTGACCAGGCGAGCACCTCGCGCTCGCGAAGGGTGAGGGCGGGGCTCGTCGATTGCCCTCCGCCCGCAACTTGACATAGCCGCAGATAGGCATAGTGCGCCATCAGAAGAATGTTCGGCCTGGACTCGACGGAAAGATCGATTTTGTCGCCGACCATGCCGACGGCTGCCTCGTAGCCGTCGCGTCCATGGATCGGTATTACGAGCCCCTGGGAAAAACGAAAATCCTCAAGAAGACTCATGATCTCAGGCACGCGCTCTCCGTCCTTTTCGCCGTAGGTTGCGGCGTGAACTCGAAGGCTCGCGGCGAAGAGAGCGCGCGCTTGAGCGTCGGGTCGCTCCGAATATAACCGTTCTCGTGGTAGACCCGCTGAAACTCGGGGGGGCACTTCGTGGCGAGGAGAAGTTCATTGAACGTCAAGCTCGGATGCGCCTTGCGGCCGCCGATGAAAAGCCCCTCAAAGCCGAATCTGGAGGTAACCCTAGCCATCCTGTCAGCTACGGCCTCCGTGGTCGACAGATGTCCAGGTCAGCGATGAACTGAAGAGCCTCCTGGCTGAAGGTCTCGGCTGACATCGGCATGCATAGCCCCCGCTCTTGGCCCTTGCGAAAGATTAGGTCTCGAAAAGTCGCCTCCGAATGACGATCGCAACGGCCTGGGTGCGCGTCGCGGCACCGAGCTTGCGCATGGCGGTCTTGGCATGCTCGTCGACGGTGCGTTTGGCGAGACACAGAATCTCACCGATCTCCCACGCCGACTTGCCCTGTGCCGTCCAGGCAAGCACTTCCCGCTCCCGGCACGAAAGCTTGGGAGGTTCAAGCGCGTCGATCGCCGCCATTTCGCGCAGGCGCTCGAAGACATAAAGCACCAATAAGATAGAGACTGGACTCCGCCTCCGGCGCCATCTCGACCGCTTCCCCCACCATCACCGCGCCAGGCTTCATAGCCGCCCGGACCATGGATAGGCACGACGAACCCGTCGTTCATGCGAAAGTCTTTGAAAAATTGCATAACCTCGAGGGCTCTTGGTCCATCCTCCTCGCTGTAATCGGACCACGTCCACCGATAGGGGTGCGATGAGCAGAGCGCCCTATAAACATTCGGATCGGCGCGGCCATAGTCGTGTTCCGTGTATCTCTCACGGAAGCCGTCAGGAAACCGTCCCGCAAGCAAGAGATCTTCAAGCGTCTGGTTAGGTGCAGGTTCAAGCCCGGTAAAGGCGAAGAACTCGAAGCCGAACCGGGCGAGAAGGTTTCCGGTTCGCGCCACAACGTCATCGACACTGGTCAAGCGTCCCAGTTCGTCGATGAATTGGAAGGCCTCTTGCGTGAAAGCCTCGGCCGGTCGCGCCATCGTCACCCCCGCCACCGCACCGGCGACAACTGTGGCTAAATTGCTTCTGCCGCGCAACTCCTGCGGATGATGTTGGTCCACGGACTTGGCGGAATCCCGAAGGTTGCGGCGTGCGCCTTTTGCGAAGACTGGTCGTGTGTGGCAAATAAGTGACGTGAAAAGCCTACTTCCGCCAACACGCGGCTATTTCGCCATCGGCGTCGAGGGCATCTCCAAAGCCGTCAATCTCGGCAATCTGCTCCGCTCGGCGCATGCCTTCGGTGCGAGCTTCGTTTTCACCATTGGCGCCGATGACAAGGCGCTCGAGATGCGCTCTGACACGTCTAAGGCCGCGACCCACCTGCCGATCTATCACTGGCGGAGCCTCGCCGATCTCAAGCTCCCCCGTGGCTGCAGCCTGGTCGGCGTCGAGATCCTCGATGAGGCAGAAGATCTCCCCAGTTTTCCTCACCCCTTGCGTGCTGCCTATGTGCTTGGCCCGGAGCGCGGCGCGCTGATGCCGGAGCTCGCCGCGCGCTGCCAGCATCTGGTCCGGATTCCGGCCGCCTTCTCCCTCAATGTCGCGACCGCTGGCGCCATCGTCATGTATGACCGGCTGCGCTCGCTTGGCCGGTTCGCCTCCCGGCCCATTGCTGAAGGGACGGCGCCTCATTCCGAAGCACCTCACGTGCAAGGAGGCCCACGCAAGCGGAGGCGGCAGCAGGGTTGACCTCGCAACCTCGCCAAGTGATTATTGTTTTTGTATGCTTCGAAACTGCTCACGAATCGGGGACGGGGAGATGCACCGAGCCGTTCGAGCTGTCTACCTGGCCGCTTTGGCGCTCTGCGTCACCCCTGCCTTGGCCGACGACGTTAAGCTTCTCGACAAGTACAAGGACTGGTCAGCCTACGCTGCCGCCGGCTCGCCCAAAGTGTGCTTTGCCGTGTCCCAGCCGAAGAGCTCATTGCCCAAGAAGGTCAACCGCGACCCGATCTACTTCTACATCTCGCAATGGCCCGCCGATAACGTGACCAACGAGGTGAGCGTGAAGATGGGATACCCTTTCGCCGCTGGCGCCAAGGTGACGGTGACGATTGGTACCGCCAAATTCGAACTCTTCACCAAGGACGAAGGGGCCTTCGTCGAGAAGCCTGATGTCGAGAGCAAGCTGGTCGAGGCGATGAAGAGCGCGAGCACCATGAAGGTGGAAGGAAAGTCAGCCCGCGGCACGGCCACCAGCGACACCTACTCCTTGAGCGGTATTGGCGATGCTCTCGACCGCGCCGCCAAGGAATGCAGCGGTTAAAGCGACGCCAATCCTGTTCCTGGGCGTATCTTGCCTGTCGCAGGGAAGATCGCTAGCGTCGCTGCCGTTCGCCACGTCCAGCAAGGACCTCCCTACATGAAGCCCCTCT
>JBLMXO010000259.1:0-9793 GCA_050257815.1 Actinomycetota bacterium | reverse complement strand
GATGCGCGCGGACATTTCGTGTTCCAGGCTTATGTCAACGATCGCCCAGCGAGCTTCATGGCCGACACGGGGGCGACGCTGGTGGTGCTTACCTATGAGGACGCAGCGCGGCTCGGTCTCTCGCCGCAAAGCCTTGACTTCTCGGCCCGCGTAGAAACCGCGAATGGCATAACTTCGGTGGCACCTGTCACCCTCGACCGCGTACGCGTCGACGACATCACTGTGCGCAACGTGAACGCGATCGTCGCCGAGCGCGGCGCGCTTGCCACCAACCTGCTCGGCATGAGCTTCCTTGGCCGCTTAAGCAGCTTCACGAAGCAGGGCAACGAGCTCGTGCTCGAGCGCTAGCCCCGCGCCCTCATAGGATCGGCACGCCTTCGAGCTTGGCCTTTTCCTCCGGCTCGACGTGAATGGTGATCAGTGCGTGCGGCACGTCCTGCCTGAGCGCCGCCTCCACCCGGTCGCAGATCGCATGCGACTCGGCGACCGTCATCGCGCCCGGCACCACGAGATGGAATTCGATGAAGGTCGTGCGCCCGGCATGACGCGTGCGGAGATCGTGCGCCTCGAGCGCGCCTTGCGCCTCTTTCGAGATCGCCTCGCGAATCTTGGCCAGCATCTCCGCCGATACGGCCTCGTCCATCAGGCCGCCGATCGACTGGCGCATCAGCTCGAAACCCCACCACAGAATATGTAAGGCCACGAGCGCCGCGATGACCGAGTCGAGCACAAGCCAGCCGGTAAGCGCGACGAGCGTCACGCCACCGAGAACGCCAAACGACGTGATGACGTCGGTCCAGAGATGCTTGGCATCGGCAAGGAGTGCTGGCGAGCGGAACCTCCTCCCATAGCGAAACAGGAAGAAGCACCAGATCGCATTTATCGCGCTTGCCGCGCCGTTTAGAGCAAGACCAAGAACGGGCGCTGCGACCGGCTGCGGGTCGAGATAGCCGAGATAGGCCTTGCGTAAGATCGCGAGCGCGGCGACGCCGATGAGGACCCCTTCGACGACGGCCGATAGATATTCGACCTTGTGGTGGCCATAAGGATGATTGGCGTCCGCCGGGACGGCGCTCCACCGCACCGCCAAGAATGCGGCGACTGCCGTCGCCACGTTGACGATGCTCTCGAGAGCGTCCGAGTAAAGGGCGACGCTGCCAGTCAGAAGATAGGCGGCGTATTTCAAACCGAGCACAAGGAGCCCGACAGCAATACCGGCAAAGGCGACTCTGATAACGAATTTCATGACGGCGGCTTCACTGCGATGCTGCTGCAGACTGGGGCTTGAGCTTCAGTCCCGCACCTAGAAGGCTTCTCCGGCCCGCGCAAGCGACATCTTTTTTATTGCAACTCGCTTGCATTTCGCTCGCTCCGCCCGCGAGAACGCCGGAACCAGCGGAACCCCCTCACGGCCATACCTGTTGGTCGACGGAGAAAAATCGCTTATCTAACGCGTAAAGCGCCAAGAGTGGATGCATGTTTCCCAAGCCCCGCCAAGACCTCGTTCCCAACACTCTCGACTTCGAACACCTGCCTCTCGTCAAGGTCACCGGATTCCGCGAATACGACGCGCGTTGGCGGTACCCTGAGGAGATCAACCTGCTCGGGCTCGAAGCTGTGGGCCTTGGGCTTGCGACGCTGATGCGCCAGCGCGGCGTACCCGTCCGCATCGTGGTTGGACATGATTACCGGTCCTATTCGGCCGCGGTCAAAGCGGCGCTGATCACCGGGCTGATGGCGGGCGGTGCCGAAGTCTACGACATCGGCCTTGCCCTTTCGCCCATGGCCTATTTCGCCCAGTTCGAGCTCGGCGTCGAAGGCGTCGCCATGGTCACGGCGAGCCACAACGACAATGGCTGGACCGGCATCAAGATGGGCATGCAGCGGCCGCTGACTTTCTCACCGGAAGAAATGACGGCGCTGAAGGAGATCGTCATGGGGGCGCGCTTCGCGGCGCCACCCGAAGGCGGCCGCTACGTCTTCGTGCCAGGCCTGTCTGAACGCTACATGGCCGACCTGCTCAAGCGGCCGAAGCTACTCAGGCCGATCAAGGCCGTCGTCTCATGCGGCAACGGCACCGCCGGCGCGTTTGCTCCGCGTGTCCTCTCTGAGCTCGGCGTCACCGTCGTGCCCTTAAATTGCGAGCTCGATCATTCCTTCCCCGCGCATAACCCGAACCCTGAAGATCTCGAGATGCTGCACGCGACGCGTGACGCCGTGCTTGAGCACGGTGCCGACCTTGGGCTGGCCTTCGATGGCGACGGCGACCGCTGCGGCGTGGTCGACAACGAAGGCAACGCGATCTTCGCCGACAAGGTCGGCGTGATGCTCGCCCGCGACATCGCCGCGCGCAACAAAGGCGCGCTCTTCGTCGCCGACGTTAAATCGACCGGGCTTTTCCTCACCGATCCCGTGCTCAAGCAGCATGGCGCCAAGACGCTGTTCTGGAAGACCGGTCACTCTTACATCAAGCGCTACAGCCACGAGACCGGGGCTCTCGTCGGCTTCGAGAAGTCGGGGCACTTCTTCTTCAACCCACCGCTCGGCCGTGGCTATGACGACGGGCTCGTGGCGGCGCTCGCCGTACTCGACATGCTCGACCGCAATCCGGGCAAGAGCCTCGCCGATCTCGAGCGCGAGCTGCCGCGCACTTGGCAATCACCGACCATGTCGCCGCATTGCGCCGACGAGGTGAAATACGAGGTCGTCGACCGCGTGGTCGATCATTTCAAGAGGGTCGCCGCCAATGGCCGCATGCTCGCCGGCCAGAAGATCCGCGAGCTGATCACGGTGAACGGCATCAGGATCGTGCTCGACGACGGCACTTGGGGCTTGGTGCGCGCTTCGTCCAACAAGCCGGAGCTTGTCGTCGTGGTCGAGAGCCCCACCTCGGAAGCCAACATGCGCGCGATCTTCGCCGAGATCGACGCCGAGCTCGCCAAGCAGCCCGAGATCGGTGCCTATAATCAGAAGATCTGAACGCCGAGCTACAACCCGTGAAGCTCGTCGAGATTCCGGATGCCACCTTTCTCCGGCATGACGGAACGTTCTCAAATCGCTGACAGCGCCACAGAACCTTCAGCAACCTGTCGCAAATTTGCAAAACGAATCTGGTTTTTTTTGCGGCACACATGACCGCGTCCGATTACACCCACCTCGTCTTCGCAGTAGGCCTTGTCGGCGGTATAACGCTCGATCTCCTCTTGCTGCGAACGCTCCTCGCTCCGCCTTTCCGCATCTGGCCGACGCCGGAGCCGGGCTCGTGGCAGAGTCTCGCTTTCTGGGGTCTGTTTCGCGGCACGTGGGTGCTGACCTTCGCCACCGCCGTGCTCAACTGGGATTCAACACAGGTCCTCGACTGGACGCGCTACATTGTCGGCCTGCCGCTCGGGCTCGGCGGTCTCTTCGTGACGGTATGCGGCTATTTCAATCTCGGTCTCGGCAACACCTATTGCGGCTCCGATGGCTTGGTGACGGGCGGCCTTTACCGCTTGAGCCGCAACCCGCAATACACCGCCTCGATCATCGGCCTCATCGGCCTTTCCATCGGCGCGAACTCGATCCTCACGATCGTGCTTTCAGTGCTGTTGATCGGCGCCTACGTGTTGATGGCGCTGGTCGAAGAGGATTGGCTGAAGCAGCTTTACGGCGCACCCTATCGCGATTATTGCGCTCAGACGGCGCGCTTTCTCGACATCCAGGGACTACTTGCTCTGGCAGAGCGGAGAAAGCCCTCGCGCCAAGCGAGTTGAGCCGCGGCACTGAGATTCGTCATGGCCGGGCACATGCTGGGTTGCCATGAAAGCCCAGGTGCCCGGCATGACGAGATGGGTTCCGGGCGCGCTCGCCCTTACTCAGCGGCAATTGTAATGGGGACTTCGCCCGCCACGATGCGCCTTGCTTCATCGAGCACTTCGATGCCGGCGCCATCGAGATGGGCATTCTCGGCAAGATGGCGGCGGAAGGCACGCGCTCGCGGCTGCCCATGGAACAGCCCGAGAATGTGCCGCGTCATCGCATTGAGGCGCGCACCCCGCGCGAGCTGATCCTCAACATAAGGCCGGAATGCATCGAGCACGCCGAACCGCGAGGGGGGCGTCTCGGCCTCGCCAAACAGCCCGCCATCAACCTCAGCGAGAAGATAAGGATCCGCGTAAGCCGCGCGGCCGAGCATTGCGCCGTCGACATGCGTCAACTCAACCTTCGCCGCGGCGAGAGACTCAATACCGCCATTGAGGATGATTTCGAGTTCTGGCCTGCGCTGCTTCAGCCTATAGACGCGATCGTAATCGAGCGGCGGCACGTCGCGGTTCTCCTTGGGGCTCAGGCCCTTGAGCCACGCCTTGCGCGCATGCACGATGAAGGTCGAGCAACCTGCTCGCGACACTTCGTCGACGAACCGATCGAGGCTCTCTTCTGCGTCTTGGTCGTCAATGCCGATGCGGCATTTGACCGTGACAGGCAGCCCCGAGCTCGCTGCCATCGCCGCAACGCATTCGCCGACAAGCTCGGGCTCGGTCATGAGGCAGGCACCGAAGCGGCCAGACTGCACGCGGTCTGACGGGCAGCCGATATTGAGGTTGATCTCGTCATAGCCGAAGTCCGCGCCAATCGTCGCGGCGCGGCCGAGCTTTTCGGGGTCGCTGCCACCAAGCTGAAGCGCAAGCGGATGCTCGGCGGGATCGAAACCCAGCACGCGCTCGCGGTCGCCGTAGAGCACGGCCTCAGCGGTCACCATCTCGGTGTAGAGCAACGTCCACTTCGAGATGAGGCGCAGGAAATACCGGCAGTGGCGGTCGGTCCACTCCATCATCGGCGCGACGGCAAAGCGATGTGAGATTGTGTCCATCATCATGGGGATCAGATGGCGCGGATTCTCGCTCAAAGCAAGCCGTTCCGCACGACGAAGCCTTACGAATCCCCCCGTACCACCATAAGTTTCTCGATCGCCCTGAGGCCCGGCTGTCGACGCCAGCGGATGGCCGAGGGATCGTCGGCAAGCGCGAGCTTGGGCCATCGCGTGAACAGAGCCTTGAGCGCCGAGCGACCTTCGAGACGCGCAAGCTGATGGCCAAGACAGAAATGAATGCCGGCACCGAAGGCCATGTGGCGATTGGGGCGCCGCTCGAGATCGAGCCGTTCCGGATGCTCGTTCGCGGCGGGATCGAAATTGGCGGCGGTTAGCATTGCCATGATCCGCTCACCGCGCTTGAGGGGTACACCGCACAGCTCGATATCCTTGCGCACGAAGCACGGCTTGGTGAACTGCACCGGCGAAACGAAGCGGAGGAATTCCTCGACGGCGACATCGGCCCGCCCCCAATCCTCTTCGAGCCAGTCGCGCAGGTTTTGGTTCTTCAGAAGCTCGTAGACCGAGCCCGAGATGAGGTGAGTCGTGATCTCGTGCCCCGCGAACAGCAGCAAGAAGACCATCGCCACGATCTCGTCGCGGCTGAGCTTCTTTCCCTCCTTCTCGACCCACACGAGTTCGGCAATCAGCCCTTCGCCGCCGCTGGCGCGGGCCGACTCAAGATGCGCCTCAAGATAGCGCTTGATCGCGGTAGTCCCCCATATCATGCGCCACACAAAACCGATCGTACTGCGCACACCGGTGAGGTTGGCTGCCCAAGCCGTAAATTTCAGCCGGTCGGTGGCGGGCAGCCCGAGCAGTTCGCAGATCACCGAAAGCGGCAGCTTGCGGGCGTAGCAGGCGACGAGATCGGCCGGGCTTCCCTCACTAAACAGTCCCTCGGCAAGCTCATCGGCAATTGCTGTGATACGTGGCTGCATCTCGGTAATCGCGCGGCGGTGAAAGGCCTCGTCGACGATGCTGCGCAGCCGCGTATGATTGGGTTCGTCGCTGGTGAGCACTGTTGGAGAGGCTGCGAAAGATAGCGGGCATCCACCACTGCACCCCGGCCACCTCCCCGCTCTCCTTGCGCAGAGTGAAGACCTGACCGTTCTTCAGCAACGTGCCCGGCAGCGTCTTCGGTGGTCGTGATCCAGGTCTTGCCGACGATCGGGAACCGCACCTCGACCACCGGCCCCGCTGCACGCAGCCGCTCATCCCGGCCACGGGATTACTGAGATAGTCTTGGCTCGTAAAGTCGATTGGGAGCGCCATGCTTGGCTTTGTCGTTGCGCCAATGGCTATATTTTGGAGCTTGGGGATGGTCTGACTATGGCGCGCCCATGACTCCGGCCGGCAATGAACTGGCTCATCCATAGTGCTCGCCCCAATTGTGGAGCGCCTTGAGCACGGGGCCAAGAGCCTTGCCCTTGTCGGTGAGGAAGTATTCGTAACGGGGTGGATGCTTCTCGTAGAGCCGCATGCCGATCACCCCCTTGGCCTCGAGCGCCTTCAGCCGCGCCGAGAGCGTGTTGGGAGCAACGCCCTCCAGCCCCGCCTCGAGCTGCTGGAAGCGCAGCGCCCCTTTGCGGAACAGATCGCGTAGGATGAGCAGCGACCATTTCTCGCCGATCGCATCGAGCGCACGCGCCACCGGGCAATCGCCTTGTCCGTACGTGTTGGTCATGCTCGGTAGATAGACAAGCCCCTTGACGAAATCAAGTTACTTGCTATTGACAAGTTACTTGCATGATAATAGTTAGTCGGGCAGCCGAACTGCAGCAAGGAGGTTGTCATGACCGTTCCAGCCTATCTTCCCTACGTCATTCTGACCGGAAACGTGCTGTCCCTGATCGCGATCTTCTATGGCCTGAATAGAGCTTTGGCCGAAGCATCATGGCCAAGACCCGAGCGGCTCAAGACCGTCGCACTTACCACCGCAATCCTCATCGGCTGGCTCGCCATCGCGGTTGGCCTCTCCGCCGCGGGCTTCTATCACGTCACGGCGAATGGCATCCCGACCATCCAATATGGGCTATTGCTGCCGATCGTGATTGGCGTCTTTTTGATCTTTCGCTCGGAGCTTGCCAGCCGCATCCTCGAAGCCGTGCCGCAACCCTGGATTGTCGGTGTCCAGCTCTACCGCGCGCTCGGCGTGGTGTTCCTGATCCTCTATGTCAGCGGCCAATTGCCGGGCCTGTTCGCCCTGCCGGCAGGGCTCGGCGACGTCGCCATTGGCCTATCAGCTCCTTTGGTGGGCTATGCCTATAGCCGGATGCCGCGTCAGGCCGCAGGCGCCATCAGGGTTTGGAACGTTCTCGGCATTCTCGACCTCACCGTCGCGGTGACGATGGGATTCCTCACCGCGCCGTCGGCGATCACGCCCATCGCGGTTCACCCCTCGAGCGAGCTGATGACGATGCTGCCGATGGTGATGATTCCCGTCTATATGGTGCCACTCTCCGTCATTCTGCACATCGCTTCGCTGGTGAAATTGCACCGCGAGCAGCCATGTGCCAAAAGTCGCAAGGGAATGGCCGACGCTGCAGCTTGACCGCCGCCGCCGCGCGAAAGCGGCTCCCGTGTCCTTCACATGGCGCGGGAGTCGTCGCGTCATTGCAGCTCTGAGCTCGTTTCGGGCGTCGCTGCCGGGTGTGGCTTTGAATCGATGAACGCGGCCACATCCCAGGCCTGCTGCAGCGTGAGCACCGGATCAAGATAGCTGATGCCGAACGGCATATTGGCGCGGATATAGGAGGCGGCGTACGCGATCTTGGCCATCCCCGCGCCGGCATTGAAGCTCGCTTCGCCCCAGAGCGGCGGAATGGAATAGCCGACCCCGGGACTCCCTTTCAGCTCGCCTTGGCCGTCATCCTTATGGCACTTGGCGCATTGCTGGGCGTAAACCTCCTGCCCTCGCCGCGCGTCGGGCGGAGACGCAGGGGGCTGGAGCGGCAACAACCCCATGCCTGGGAGGCGCACGCCCTCGGGCGTCCCTTTGCCCACGAACTTGATATAGGCGATGAGCGCTTCGATCTCGCGGCTGTCAGGCGGCAGGTCCTTGCCGTTGAGGCTCCGCCGCATGCAGCCGTTGAGCCGGCCGGTTAGCGTCAGCACCTGATCGTCGACCATCATGGGGAAGCTCGCGAAGGTCGAGACGAAAGGTGCAGCAAACGGTTGGAGACCCGCATTGAGATGGCAATTCTGGCAGGAGAGATCGTTGCCCGCATATCTCATCGCCGGATCCGGAGCGTTCTTGCCGATATGGCTGGCGGTGTTGACGATGAGGTCCTTACCGTAGCGGATGAGGTCGTTCTCGGGGCCCGGCCCGAGCTTGTTGACGTCGACCGCATACCAATTAGCCTCTTGCTTCTTCCACAGCACGTAGCCCGCCCCGAGACCGGCGGCGCCGGCCACGGCAAGCGCGATCAAAGTTAGCGCTGCGCGAATCATCGCTCCCCCCAAACCAGGCGTTTCCCCAGGCTATGATAGACGCTGATTGGTCACAGATCAGCAACGGTGAAATAGGCGACTTCGGTCGTTAAAGGCGGCCTAGCGTGCCGTGCGGCTCAGAACTTCCATCAATTCAGCGACCTTGCGGCGCTGCTCGGCCTTGTTGCCGCTCGCAATCGCATGTTCCACGCAATGGGCGACGTGATCCTGAAGGATCTCCTCTTCCACCTTGCGCAAGGCTGCGCGCGCGGCAGAGATCTGCGTGACGATGTCGATGCAATAGCGGTCTTCCTCGACCATGCGGGTGAGCCCGCGCACCTGCCCCTCGATGCGTTGCAGGCGCTTCAGCGTTGACTCCTTGGCATCCTGTCTCATACGCGCTATATACCCCTACGGGGTATGAGTTTCAAGCGGAGATCGGATCATGGCCGCCGAACAACACGATCACCACGATGCGCATCGACACGGGCCTGGAGGGGCCGTGGCCCTCGGGGACCGCGCGATCGATCCGGTGTGTGGCATGACGGTCGACATCAACGCGGGGAAGCCCAGCTTCGAGCACGAGGGCCACACTTATCATTTCTGCTCAGAGGGCTGCCGCACCAAGTTCGCTAACGACCCGGAGCGCTTCCTCGACAAGACGGGCGAGGCGGAGCCCCTCCCCCAAGGCACGCTCTACACCTGCCCGATGCACCCCGAGATCGTGCAGGAGGGACCCGGCAATTGCCCGATCTGCGGCATGGCGCTCGAGCCCATGGGCATTCCGCCAGAGGAGGCCGAGAACCCCGAGCTGATCGATTTCACGCGCCGGCTATGGGTCGCGGTGCCCCTGTCGCTCGCGTTTGTCGCCCTCGATATGGGTGCCCATGCCTTTGGGCTTGATCTGCTTCCCTTCTTGTCCCCGCGAGCCGAGCAATGGCTCCAGCTCGCGCTCGCCGTTCCGGCCGTGCTGTGGTGCGGTTGGCCGTTCTTCGTGCGCGGCTTCGAGTCTCTCCGCTCGGGCTGGCTCAACATGTTCACCTTGATCGCTCTCGGCACCGGCGCGGCCTTCCTTTACAGCGTGGTCGCCACCCTCGCGCCCTCGCTATTCCCTGCGGCGATGCACAACACGCATGGCCTCGTCCCGGTCTATTACGAGGCCGCTTCCGTCATCGTCGCCCTCGTGCTGCTAGGCCAAGTGCTTGAGCTCCGTGCGCGCGAGAAAACCGGCGGCGCCATCCGCGCTCTCCTTGACCTCGCTCCTAAGACCGCCTTGCGCGTGCTGCCGGGCGGCAAGACGGGGACCGTGCCCCTTGCCTCAGTCAAGGTTGGCGACATCTTACGGGTTCGCCCCGGCGACAAGATGCCGATCGATGGCACGGTGATCGAGGGCGTGAGCGCCGTTGATGAGTCCATGCTGACCGGAGAGCCGGTTCCCGTGGAGAAGAATCCGGGCGACCGCGTCACGGGTGGCACCCTGAACGGTCGCGGCAGCTTCGACATGCGCGTCGA
>JBLMXO010000258.1:0-7812 GCA_050257815.1 Actinomycetota bacterium | reverse complement strand
GGTCGCCCTCGGCGAGCTTAGCAGTTCCGCGCAGGAGCTCGGCGAGCGGCGCGCGCAAGCCGCGCAGGAGGAGGATGACGAGGCCAAGCGTGGCGAGGATGGCAAGCATTGCATGGATTTGGCTGATCTCCTCGAGCCGCGTCAAAAGCTGAGCTGCGTCGGCATCGATTCTGATCACCTCCGCGGTCTCGTCGGCCACCGCGACCTCGATCAGCTCGTTGAGCTTCTGGTCGATGCCACCCTTCAACAGGTCGATCAGCTTCTGCCAGGCGATATCGGGCCTACCCCGGCTCCTCAGCTGCTCGACCTCGGCAAGCTGATCCAGGGTGTGTTGGAACTCTTCCTTGATCTGATCGAGGCGCTCGAGCTCGGCCGATTCGGCCTTGAGCTCTTCGGCGGGAACGATTGTTAGCTCTTTCTCAGTCAGGTCGCGGAGCGTAGCGAGGTCCGACTCGATGACCTTGTTGAGGTATGCGGCACCGAGCGGCTTGTCGGTCATGCCGGTGAGGAGCGTGTCGGTCCAGGATTTGAAGAGCTGCTGACTGTGTCGTGAGAGTTGGAGCTGCCGTTCGAGCTCCTCATGGGAAAGCCGCGAGCGCGTCAGGTAGGTGTGGGATTGAGCAACGCCCCAATAGGCGAGCGCTGCTGCCGATAGAGACATGGCAAGCAGCAATCCCGCAGTGATGAGGAGCTTCGTCTGATAACGCATCGAATGTCTCAAAGCGAGAGCAGCATCATCCCTCAGAAAGGCCAGTAGAGGCGTTCCTGCCGCCCTGGAATGCCTGATTTTCTCTATACATCACTTTCATGAAAACTTGGGGGGTTCTTACGGGGTCAGTCATGTTTTTTTCATCTTGGTGTCAGGGTCTTTTCATGTTCGCGGCGAATCCGACAGGTTGTCGAGGGATTGAGGCGACGGGAAAGCCTTGCATAGATTTTTGCCAAGGCCTGTCCGGGGATGTTTGTTAGTGTCTCAACGCAAAAGAATCAGCCAGCAGGGCTTAACGTCGGGGGCGGCTGTTGCGACACAATCCGTGCGCTTTGCACAGCATGAGGTATTTGGTGCTGTCGGCAGCAGCCTCGGCGCTGGCAACGGCTGGGCTCTCAATCGGCACCATCAAGCCGGCTCATGCCGAGTTCGATATCCAGGAAGCGACCATCGATAAGGGTGAGGTCCAACTTACCTACCGGGGGGCCGTTCATTGGGGCATCCCTAACGCCGACAAGGAGGGCACGGGAGGCGGCGTCGATGGCGCCGCCGTGCTCGATCAGGAGGAGGCGCCGGTGCGTCAGAGCCATGAATTCGAGGCCCAGTATGGCGTGACTGATTGGTGGCTAACCTCCATCACCCTTGGCACCGAGCAGCCCGATGGTGAGGATTTCGGCGTAAGCTCGGTCGAATTCGAGACCCAGTTTCAGTTCCTGAAGCGTCACGGCGATGGTGTCGCGTTGGCAATTCAGGGCGGATACGAGAAGGCCATCAACCATGGCGACGAGCAGAACGCCGATGCGATCGGCTTCGGCCCCATCGTCGAGATCGCGAGTGGAAAGCTTCTGATCACACTCGATCCGGTTTTCACCGATCAGGTCGGCCCAAATCGGGATACGCAAGGCCTTGGCTTCGAGTATGGCTGGCGTGCTGAATATGACTTCGCCAAGCATTGGGGAATTGGAGTCGAGATGTTCGGTGAGATCGACGATCTTGCCAATGCCGGCTCTTTCAACGACCAAAACCACAGCCTTGGTCCGACCTTGTTCTACAATGCCAGCAATGATGAGGGCGATGACAAAGAAGACAAGATAGCAGACAATGACGACAAGGTCGCGGGCCCTCCCGAAATGGAGTTCTACCTGAATGTCGGACTCCAATTTGGGCTGACCGATGCAACATCCGACACTGCATTGAAATTCCAGGGTGAACTCGACTTCTAGGAGGCGAAGGCCGTCCTCACGAGCAGTCTTCGCAGCGAGCCTTGTGGCGCCGCAGTGACAGCCTTTTTTGGCCTTGACGAAGGCCCGGGTCCGCCGCCATTTCACTCATCACTATGTTGATCAAAGTCCTTGGTTCTGCGGCAGGCGGCGGTTTCCCTCAGTGGAACTGCAACGGCCGTAACTCGGCTGACGTCCGTCAGGGTCTGCCGGGTCTCATGCCGCGCACCCAAGCCTCGGTCGCGGTGAGTGCCGATGGAAAACAATGGGTTCTCTTGAACGCGGCGCCGGATCTCAGGCAGCAAATCATCGACACGCCTGAACTGCACCCGGTCCGAGGCGCAGGTACGCGCAACAGCCCAATCAAGGCGGTCGTGCTCACCAATGCCGATGTCGATGCGCTCGCCGGCCTTCTCTGTCTTCGCGAAGGCCAGCCGCTCACGATCTACGGCAGCTCTCGCGTGCTCGACGTGCTTGCGGAAAACAGCATCTTCGATGTGCTCGATGCGGCGATCGTGAAGCGCGTTGCGATGGAGTTCGGGGAGCCCTTCGCGGTGGAAGGGCCGTCAGGGCCGGTTGGCCTCACCATCGAGTCCTTCTCCGTGCCCGGCAAGATTCCGCTTTATCTCGAGACTGAGGACGCCAAGGGCAATTACGGCTCGCAGGAAGGCGACACGGTCGGGCTGAAGGTGACGGAGAGCCGGAATGGCCACCACTTCTTCTACATTCCCGGTTGCGCCAGGCTGGACAATCCGTTGCGGGCGCGGCTGAAGAACGCGCCGCTCGTATTCTTCGACGGCACGCTCTACACCAATGACGAGATGGTCGCGCAGGGCTTGGTGAACAAAACCGGCGAGCGTATCGGCCATATGAATATGTCGGGAGAGGCAGGCACTGTGGCCCAGTTCGCGCCGCTCAATGTTGGCCGTAAGATCTTCATCCACATCAACAATTCCAACCCCGTGCTACGCGACAACTCGCCCGAGCGGGCCGCAATCGAGCGGGCTGGGTGGGAAGTCGCCTATGATGGCATGGAGGTGAGGGTCTAAGTTCCATGTGCGGTATCGCAGGCTTTCTCGAGCTTAAGCGCCGGCCCGGCACGCAAGAGCTCGAGGCGATTGCGGGCGCCATGGCGGCAACACTCTCCCATCGAGGGCCTGATGCGAGCGGCGTGTTCGTCGATTCAGAGGCGGGCCTTGGCTTCGGCCACACGCGGCTCTCCATTGTCGATCTGTCTCCCGCAGGCGCCCAGCCGATGACCTCGGCCTCGGGACGCTTCGTCATCACCTATAACGGCGAGGTCTATAGCGCCGCGGAGCTGAGGTCCGAGCTTGAGGCGCTCGGTCATCATTTCAGGGGTCATTCCGACACGGAGGTGATCGTCGAGGCGGTCGATGAGTGGGGCGTGGTGGCAACGGTTAAGCGGCTCATCGGCATGTTCGCCTTTGCGATCTGGGATCGCAAGGAGCGGCGGCTTACGCTTGCCCGCGACCGGCTTGGCATCAAGCCGCTTTATCTCGGGCGGCAGAACGGGCGCGTTATTTTCGCCTCGGAGCTCAAGGCCTTCGAGGCGCTGCCGGGCTGGAAGGGCGAGCTCAACGAGGATGCGCTGGCCTCCTATCTCAGGCTCGCATATGTGCCTTCGCCCCATTCCATCTATCGCGGCATCGACAAGCTGGCGCCCGGTCACATCGCCACCATCGATTCAGATGGCAAGATTGAGACGAGCGCCTATTGGTGTCTCGCCGAAGTTGCCCGCAAAGGGCACGCATCGCAGCTCGATGTGAGCGATGCTGACGCCATTTCCATGTTGGAGACGCTGCTCGGCGATGCGGTGAAGAGGCGGCTCGTCGCCGACGTGCCGCTCGGCGCGTTCCTCTCGGGCGGAATCGATTCGTCGACGGTCGCCGCGATGATGCGGGCAAACAGCGCATCACCCGTACGGACCTACTCGATCGGCTTCTCCGAGACCGGCTACAACGAGGCGCCACATGCGAAAGACGTCGCCCGGCATCTCGGTACCCAGCACACCGAACTTTACGTTTCCCCGCGCGAAGCCGAAGCGGTGATCCCGGAGCTTCCCACCATCTATGACGAGCCGTTTGCCGACTCATCGCAGGTTCCTACCTTTCTTCTTTCCAAGCTTACGCGCCAGCACGTGACCGTGGCTCTGTCGGGCGACGGAGGTGATGAGCTATTCGCGGGCTATACGCGCCATCGCTTCGCGCGCGTGCTTGCGGATCTGCCTGCGAGTGTCGGCAGAGGGCTTGCCTGTGGGCTTGGGTTCGCGGGGCCTGTGCTGTGGGATCGCCTGTTCAGCTTCGTTCCGGCGAAGCGGCGTCCGACTCTCGCTGGCGACAAGATGCTGAAGGCGGCGGCGATGCTGAAAGAGGGCGGTGCGGGAGGTTATCGCAGCCTCGTCAGCGCCTGGGACGAGCCGGAGACGATTGCCCTCAAGGGACACGAGTTCAAGGGACCTATCTTCGACTCATCGCTCGAAACTGCAATTCCCGACGGGCTCGAGCGCATGCAATATCTCGATACGCTCACATATCTTCCCGACGACATTCTCACCAAGGTCGACCGCGCCAGCATGGCGGTTGCGCTCGAAGTGCGCGTGCCGATCCTCGACCATCGCCTCGTGGAGTTCTCTTGGCGGTTGCCTTCGCGTTTCAAGATGCGACGCGGCAAGGGCAAATGGCTGCTGCGCCAAGTGCTCTATCGCCACGTGCCGCCCAACCTTATCGAGCGGCCGAAATCGGGCTTCGCCATTCCCATCGGCACTTGGCTCAAAGGCCCGCTCAAGCCTTGGGCGGAAGAGCTACTCTCGGAACGGAGGCTTGCAGCAGGCGGCCTGCTCGACCCCAAGCCGATCATCGTGCGCTGGCGCGAGCATCTTGCGGGAACGCGCAATTGGCATGCGCCGTTATGGACGGTGCTGATGTTTCAGGCTTGGCGCGAGTCGCGCGGGATCTAGCGAAGGGCTTAACTCGCGCGGCTACCGCGCAATTCGCCGAACGATACGACATTGTCTTGACGCGGCGCTTCCACGACGACGGGCTTGCCACCGCGGCTCGCGGCAGCCAGCCAATAAGCCTCGAGGCGCTCGGCGAAGGGACGCGACCGCTCGGCAAAAAGCCGCGCGCCTTGTGTAGCGGCTTCCTTGCGCAGTGCCCGTTGCCGTTTGCGGCCGCGCTTGAGAAAGGCTGCGGTCTCCTCCGGGCTCCCAAAGGTCATGGTCGGGGTGGAGACGAGTTGGCGAAGCAGCGAGATGTCATGATCGTCGCCGAGGAGCTGTGAGATCGCGCGTGCGGCATCGACACGGGCATTCAGCTCCGACGGCCAGCAGGGTGCGAGCAGCTGCATTTGCCGCCAATGGTGCTGCACCCCCTTGCGCCAATCGTGCAGATCCTCATCGTGCTCGGTGGCAAAGGCGTGTTGGAGGGCCGTGCGTGTCGCCCGGTAGCCACGCCTCAGCCCCTTGGCGAGGGAGTGAAAATTGTCGGGATAGACGGCGAGCCCGGCGAAGGCGCCCCTAATGTCGAGCAGCCCACGGAGGGCGTCGGCCGCTGCGCTCCTGTCGAGGTTCTGCTCGGCGGCATGGCGCCGCTTCTCGAGCCAAGCGCGCATCGAATGGATCGGCCCCAGGCCTTGGCCGGACTCCGTCTCGCGCTCGAGCTTGCTGACGGCGGCGATCAGCGCATGCGCGTCTCGCGCGGGCGCAAGTCCGCGGGCGATGGCAGCCACCCTCTCGCTCAGATCGACGAAGACTGGCTCGGGCATGCCAGGTCTTGCCAAGAGCAGCAGAGAGCGCAGCCGTTTTAAGCATTTGCGGGCGTTGTGCACGCCGCTGTGGCGGTCAGGCGGGCTTGCGAGTGCGGCTTGCGCAATCTCGATCTCGCCGAAGGCGACGCGCCGCAAGGCTTCGCTCATGGGCAAGGCCGGATCGAGACGATAGCCCATCGGAGTCCCCCCGCTCCTCAGCTCCCGATGTCTCGCAAATGATCCCGGGCGGCGGCATCCGGGTCAAGGGCGAAGCGACGGATTCAGCCCTGTGGAGTTCCTGTGGACAAATGCCGCCAGGGCGCCGTCGCGGCAACCCAGAGCCGCACGCGCTCCTCGGGATCGTCACTCGTCAGGATATCGGTGATCACGGCGACACTATCGGCGCCGGCGGCAAGAACAAGCGGAACCCGGTCGAGCGTGATGCCGCCAATGGCCACGAGTGCGCAGTCGATCTTGGCGCGCCATTCAGCGAGCCGTGGCAGGCCCTGGGGTGCCCAGGGCATTACCTTGAGCATGGTCGCGTAGATGGGTCCGATCGCGACATAGTCCGGCCGTGCCGCAAGGGCCTTGGCGAGTTCCTCGATACTATGAGTGCTGACGCCGAGCTTGATCCCAGCCGCCTTTATGGCAGCGACATCGGCGGTGGCAAGATCCTCCTGACCAAGATGCACGAAGCGCGCGCCAAGCGCGATTGCCTCGCGCCAATAATCGTTGATCACGAGTTCACAATCGTACGCGCCGCAGAGCACAATGGCCTCCGCGATCTCGGCGCGCACGACCGCCTCGGATTTCTCCTTGATGCGAAGCTGCACGAGCTTGATGCCCTGTGGCAAGAGCCGCGCGAGCCACTCCGTATCGGGGAGGATGGGGTAGAAGGGATCGAGCCTGAGCAAGTGCGGCCTCGAACCACGGCGCCGATCAGGACGCGCTGTCGATCTTGAAGAACGGCGTGCCGGCGACGGGGGTTGAGGGAGAGGCCATATCGCGCGGCTCGATCAGCCCCGACGCAAAGGCGAGACGTCCCGCCTCGATCGCCAACGCAAAGGCGCGCGCCATTTTCACCGGATCGGCGGCCTTTGCGACCGCCGTGTTGAGCAAGACCGCGTCATAGCCCATCTCCATGGCTTCGGCGGCATGAGAGGGCGCGCCGATCCCAGCGTCGATGATAAGCGGCGTGTCAGGAAAATAAGCGCGCAGCGTCTTGAGCGCATCTTTGTTGATGAGGCCGCGTGCGGAGCCAATCGGTGCAGCCCAAGGCATCAGCACCTTGCACCCCGCGCCGACGAGGCGCTCGGCCGCGCTCAGATCCTCGGTGGTGTAAGGCAGGACCTCGAAGCCGTCCTTGGTAAGCTCCGATGCGGCCTCGACCAGGCCGAACAGATCGGGCTGGAGCGTGTCGTCATTGGCGATTACCTCGAGCTTGACCCAGGCGGTGCCGAACAGCTCGCGCGCCATCTTGGCGGTGGCGATGGCCTCCTTAGCAGTGCGGCAGCCGGCGGTGTTGGGCAGGACGCGGCAACCGAGCTGCTCGATCAGTGCCCAAAAGCTTTGGCCCGTGCGTGCGCGGGCCGATTCGCGCCGGAGCGAGACGGTGACGATCTCGGCGCCTGAGGCTTCGACCGCCTGCTTCAGACATTCGGGGGAGGGATATTGTGCGGTCCCGAGCAGAAGCCTCGAGGTAAAGGTCGCACCACAAAGGCTGAGCATCAGCCGCCCTGCCTCGGTGCCACGATCTCGACTTCGGCGGCCTCCGCCAAGGGCGTTTGCTTGCGGTCGGAGGCGGCGACGAAGCTGCCATTCACGGCGGTCGCGATCTTGGCGTCGGCGAAGCCGAGATGCGCGCAGAGCTGGTCGAGGTTCTTGGCTTCGGTCGCGAAGCGTTTACCGTTGAGCAGAATCTGCAACGAATACCTCCAGATGCGTCTGTCCCGTCGCAAGGTAGGTGACGACGAGCTCGGCCAGAGCCGGCGCCAGCAGGAAGCCATGCCGGTAGAGGCCGTTGACGTAGATATAGCCCTTCGCGGTGATAATCCTAGGGCGATTGTCGGGGAAGGCAGGCCTCGCGCCGGCGCCAAGCTTAACCAGCTCGGCCTCGCC
>JBLMXO010000257.1:0-7318 GCA_050257815.1 Actinomycetota bacterium | reverse complement strand
GGCATCGAGAAATTCATCGACGACAACCCGGCGCTTGCCATGTCGCATCCCGAGACCGTGGCCGGCAATGAGGCCGTCACCATATCGCTCGATCTCGGCGTGCAGCATGTGCTGCGCGAGGAGCTCTCCGACGCGATCTCGACCTTCCACGCCAAGTCGGCTGCCGGCCTCGTCATCGATGTTCATTCCGGCGAGGTGGTCGGTCTCGTGTCTCTGCCCGATTTCGATCCCAATCATCGCGAGCAGGCGCTCGACAAGGATCGGCTGAACCGGATCGGCTACGGCGTCTATGAGATGGGCTCCGTGTTCAAGGTGTTCACCGTCGCCGGCGTGCTCGATTCAGGCCTCGCCAATCTGCGCTCGGTCTACGACGCCTCAAGCCCGATCCACTACGCGTCATTCACCATCCACGACTTCCACGGCCAGGGCCGGCCGTTGAGCGTGCCCGAGGTCTTTATCTATTCCTCCAATATCGGCGCCGCCAAGATGGCGATGCAGATGGGGGTCGACCGGCACCGCGCGTTCCTCAAAAAGCTTGGCCTGCTCGACCGTGTCTCGACCGAAATCGGCGAGACTGCGGAACCGATCATCCCGGCGCATTGGCAGAAGCTGAACACGATGACCATCGCCTTCGGCCACGGCCTTTCGGTCACGCCGTTCCAGCTCGCCGCCGCCACCCTGCCGCTCGTCAACGGCGGTTATTTGGTGCAGCCGACCTTCTTGCCGCGCTCGCGTGAGGATGGGATGGCCAATGCCACGCGCGTGCTCAAGCCGGAGACCAGCGCCGCGATGCTGAAGCTGATGCGGCTCAACGTATTGAAAGGCACCGGCAAGCGCGCCAATGCCGAAGGCTATCGCGTCGGCGGCAAGACGGGGACCGCTGACAAAGTGGTCGGGCACCATTATTCCAATTCTGCCGTGCTCACGAGTTTCCTCTGCACCTTCCCCACCGATGCGCCGGAATATCTCGTGCTCGTCATGCTCGATGAGCCGCAGCGGGTCGCGGCGACCCATTTCCAGGCGACCGCCGGCATGAATGCCGCACCGACGGCAGGCAAAATCATCGAGCGGATTGGCCCCATTCTTGGGGTTGCGCCGCGCCGGGAGGACGACCAGCGCAAGTTTGACGCCAAGGTGCTCGCCTCCTATTAGAGACGCATCCCCAATTGGGGTTCGCAAGCCCTTGAGTTCCACAAGGAAACGGGCGCTTTTCGGGGTCGCGTGCAGGAATGATCTTGGGCGAGTTGATCGGGCCTGAGGCGAAGTTGCCTAAGCCTTGGGCATCCGTGCCGATAGCGGGCCTTGCCGCCGACAGCCGGCAGGTCATGCCTGGCTATCTTTTCGCCGCGCTCCCCGGGGTGAAGACTGAAGGTACGCGCTTCATCGACGACGCCGTCAGGCGGGGTGCCGCCGCGATTCTCATCCCTGAAGGGGGGATGCGGCCCGCGAATGAGCTTCCGGTTATCGAGGACAAGGACCCGCGCCGGCGCCTTGCGCTCATCGCCGCGCGCTTCTTCGCCCACCAACCCAAGACGGTGGTCGCCGTCACCGGGACCAACGGCAAGACGTCGGTCGCATCCTTTGTGCGTCAGATCTGGGCGGGCGAGGGACTTCGCTCGGCAAGCCTCGGCACGATCGGCGTCGTTGGTCCGCGCGGCACGCAAACTCTGAAGCATACGACGCCGGATCCGATCGAGCTGCATTCGATCCTGGCGTCTCTCGCCAAGGACAATGTCACCCATCTTGCCATCGAGGCATCGAGCCACGGGCTGCAACAGCGTCGTGTCGATGGCATAGCGCTCGCCGCCGGAGCCTTCACCAATATCTCGCGCGATCATTTGGACTATCACGCGAGCTTCGAGCAATATTTCGCGCAGAAGTTCCGCCTATTTCGTGAGCTCTTGCCCAAGGGCGCAAGCGTCGTCGTCGATGTCGACAGCGAAGGCGGCGAGAGGGTCGCAGCGGAAGCCAAGGCGCGTGGCCTCTCCCTCGTCACCACCGGTCGCGCCGGCAAGAGCTTACGGCTCGTCTCGGATGAAGTGAGCGGCTTCGCCCAGAACCTCGTCGTCGAGCATGGAGGCGGGCAATACAAAGTGCGGCTTCCACTAGTCGGCGCGTTCCAGGCGTCGAATGCCTTGGTTGCCGCCGGCCTCGTGATGGCGACGGGTGGAGACGCGCGCGACGTCCTGCCGATGCTGGCAAGTCTCCGTGGTGCGCTAGGCAGGCTCGATGTGGCCGGCACGTCGCCGACCGGCGCTCCAATCTTCATCGACTATGCCCACACTCCAGACGCGCTGGATAAAGCGCTCGATGCCTTGCGGCCTTATGTCGAAAACCGCCTCGTCGTCGTGTTCGGCTGCGGCGGAGATCGCGACAGAGGCAAGCGGCCTGAGATGGGGCGCGTCGCCGCCGAGAAGGCCGATATCGCCATCGTCACCGACGACAATCCACGGAGCGAGGACCCGGCCGAAATTCGCCGCCAGGTGCTGGCCGGCGCACGTGGCGCGACCGAGATTGGCGACCGCGCCACAGCGATCGCCGAAGCGATTGCCATGCTCGCCAAGGGTGATGTGCTGCTGGTCGCGGGCAAAGGTCACGAGACTAGCCAGACCATAGGAACGAGTGTCATTCCCTTCTCGGATCACGAGGCGGTGTCTGCTGCATTGCGGGCGGAGGCAAGGCATGGCTGAGCCGCTATGGACCATCGGAGAGATTGTGGCGGCGACGGATGGGTCCTGCCTCGGTGATGCGACGATGCCCGTTAGCGGCCTCTCCATCGATTCGAGGAGCCTCGCGCCAGGAGAGGGCTTTGTCGCCATTCGCGGGCCCAACCGCGATGGTCATAGCTTCGTCGAAGCGGCACTTGGCTCGGGCGCCGCTTGCGCCGTTGTCGATCGCAGCTTCCCCTCAGGCGACGAAGAGCGCCTGGTGCGCGTCGGCGATACGCTCGAAGCGCTGAATGGCCTCGGGCGCGCGGGCCGGGCGCGCGCGACCGATACCACTGTGATCGCCGTCACGGGGAGCGTCGGCAAGACCGGAACCAAGGAAGCGCTGAGGCTCACGCTCGCGCCGTCAGGCTCGGTGCACGCCTCGGTCAAGTCCTTCAACAATCATTGGGGCGTGCCACTCTCCCTCGCCAACATGCCGAAGGACGTGCGTTTCGGCGTTTTCGAGATCGGCATGAACCATGCCGGCGAGATCGACGTGCTTACGCGTCTCGTCAGGCCACATATCGCCATCATCACGACGGTAGCGCCCGTGCATCTCGGCTTCTTCCGCTCAGTTGAGGACATCGCCGATGCGAAAGCGGAAATCTTCCACGGGCTGGAGCCCGGCGGCAGCGCGATCATCAATCGCGACAACCCGCATTTCGAGCGGCTGAAGCGCCACGCGGAAGAGCATGGCGCGAAGATCGTCTCCTTCGGCGAGGCGAAAGATGCTGACGCCCGACTCCTCGACGTCGAGCTAAGACCTGATGGATCCGAGGTCGAGGCCGATATTCTCGGTGACGTATTGAGCTACCGGCTCGGTGCACCCGGGCGCCATCTCGTCCAGAACTCGCTCGCCGTGCTTGCCGCGGTGAAGCTTGCTGGCGCCGATATGGCCGCGGCGGCGCGTGCCTTCGCCGCCCTGCGCGCTCAGGCTGGGCGTGGCGGACGGACCATCTTCCCGCGCGAAGACGGGACGATCGCCATCATCGACGAGTCCTACAATGCCAATCCGGCTTCGATGCGGGCGGCCATTGCCACGCTAGGGCTGACCCCCCGCAATGAATTCAGGCGCCGCGTGGCCGTGCTCGGCGACATGCTCGAACTCGGAATTCAGGGCCCGCAGCTTCACCAAGAGCTTGCCGAGGTCGTTGACGGGGCAGGGGTAGATGTTGTCTTTGCCTGCGGCGAGCTAATGGGCTCGCTTTACGAGGCTTTACCAACGAGCCGCCGGGGTGCCTATGCCAAGAACGCCGAGGAGCTTGCGCCAATGCTAGCGGCGGGGGTGGGGCCGGGTGACGTGATCATGGTCAAAGGCTCGCTCGGCAGCCGCATGGGGCCGCTGGTCGAGGTGCTGAAGCGCCGCTTCGAGACCGATAGCGGCAGGGCCTAATCGGGCCTCAAAGGGGGAAAGCGATGCTCTATTGGTTGGCGGAGTTGGCCCCCGACTTCGCGCCTTTGAACATCTTTCGCTACATCACCTTCCGCACCGGAGGCGCGTTGATCACTGCGCTTCTGTTCGTCTTCCTGTTCGGCCCCAGGGTCATCAAGTCCTTGCGCGTCCGCCAAGGCAAGGGGCAGCCGATCCGCAAGGAGGGGCCTGAGCGGCATCTGCTGCAGAAGCAGGGAACGCCCACCATGGGCGGCCTCATGATTCTTTCCGGCGTCACGGTTGCGGTGCTGCTCTGGGGCAACCTGGACAACCCTTATGTGTGGGTGGTGCTCTTGCTCACCCTCGTCTATGGCGCCGTCGGGCTCTACGACGACTATCTCAAGGTGACCAAGCAATCGGCCGAGGGCTTCCGCGGCCGCATCAAGATCATCATCGAGGCAGCCGCTGCAGTGGTCGCCACCGCCGTCATCGCCGAGGTTGGCGAGCCTCCGCTCGCGACCGAGCTCGCCATCCCCTTCTTCAAGAATGTCGTGGTCAATCTCGGCTGGTTCTTCATCCCCTTTGGCGCCTTCATCATCGTCGGCGCCGGCAATGCGGTGAACTTGACCGACGGGCTTGATGGTCTCGCCATCGTACCGGTCATGATCGCTGCGGCCACCTTCGGCTTCATCTCCTATCTCGTCGGCAACGTGCTATTCGCCGACTATCTGCAAATCCATTTCGTGCCTGGCACCGGCGAGCTCGCCATCGTCTGCGGAGCGCTTGTCGGCGCAGGCCTCGGCTTCTTATGGTTCAATGCGCCGCCCGCTCTGATCTTCATGGGAGATACCGGTTCGCTTGCGCTCGGCGGCGCGCTCGGCACGATTGCGGTCGCCACCAAGCACGAGCTCGTGCTTGCCATCGTCGGCGGCTTGTTCGTGCTCGAAGCCGTGTCGGTGATCGTGCAGGTCGCCTCGTTCCAGCTTTTCGGCGTGCGCGTCTTCCGCATGGCGCCGCTGCACCATCACTTCGAGCAGAAAGGCTGGCCCGAATCCACCGTTGTCATCAGATTTTGGATCATCGCTGTGGTGCTTGCGCTTGCTGGCCTCGCCACACTGAAATTGCGCTAAGTTCCAACATTATGATTCCTGTAAGCATCTTTGCCGGCCGCGACGTTGCGGTCCAGGGCTTGGGGCTCAGCGGCATTGCCACGACGCGCGCTCTCTTGGCTGGCGGCGCCAAGGTCTTCGCTTGGGATGACAAGGAGAAGGGCAGGGCTGAAGCCGAAGCCGTGGGCCTGACCCTCACTGATATTCGTGACGCCGACTGGTCGCGCTTCGCCGCGCTCGTGCTCGCGCCCGGCATTCCGCTCACTCATCCCGAGCCGCATTGGAGCGTGAAGAAAGCGCGCGAAGCGAGCGTCGACGTGATCGGCGACATCGAGCTTTTCTTCCGCGAGCGCGCGAGGGCGAACGCGCCAGGCAAAATCGTGGTGATCACCGGCACCAACGGCAAATCGACCACAACCGCGCTGACCGCGCATCTCCTGTCCTCGGCGGGCAAACGCGTGCAGCTCGGCGGCAATATCGGCAAGGCGGTGCTCGATCTTGAGCCATTCGCTTCCGATGTGACTTATGTGATCGAGCTGTCGTCGTTTCAGATCGATCTCGCGCCTGGGCTTAAGCCGGATGCAGCGGCGCTGCTCAACATCACCCCTGATCATCTCGACCGCCACGGCACACTTCAGAACTACGCCCGCATCAAAGCCGAGATCTTTGCCAATCTTGGTCCCGACGCCACGGCCGTGATCGGCGTCGACGACGAGCCGTCTCGCGCCATCGCCGGCAGCTTGCGCGGACCCTTTGCGGTGAAGCGCATCGCGGTCGGTCGCCCCGTCGGGACGGGCGTTTGGGTCAATGATGGCATTCTCGTCGAGATGGAGGGCGGTAAGGAAATGGCGCGCATCGACCTTTCCGGCATCGGCTCGCTCCGAGGCGCGCACAATTGGCAGAACGCCGCCGTGGCCTACGCGCTCGCTCGCTCGCAAGGGCTCGACCCCACGACCATCGCGCAAGGGCTCAAGAGCTTTGCCGGGCTCGCGCATCGCATGGAGCAGGTGGCGCGGAGCGGCAGGGTCTTGTTCGTCAACGATTCCAAAGCCACCAATGCCGATGCTGCCGGAAAGGCGCTCGCGAGTTTCGCCGACATCTATTGGATCATCGGCGGACGACCGAAAGAGGGTGGGCTTGCGGGACTCGAGCCATTCTTCCCGAGGATCGCCCGCGCCTATCTCATCGGCGAGGCGGCGGAAGCCTTCGCGCGTCAGCTCGGCGATGCCGTGCCCTACACCCAGTGCGGCACGCTCGATCGCGCTATCGAGGCTGCGGCATCAGATGCGGGCAAGTCACAGGCGACGGAGCCGGTCGTATTGTTGTCACCCGCTTGTGCCTCTTACGACCAATTCGCCAATTTCGAGATGCGGGGGGAGGCGTTCCGCCGGATCGTGATGGGGCTCAAGTGTGCCGAAGGCGTGAAGCCCATTGAGGGTAGGGCGGCATGAGGCTCACCCGCGCGGATAGAAGCGTCTTGTCGGACTGGTGGTTCACCGTCGACCGGCTGATGTTCTTCGCGCTTCTCTTGCTGATGGGCGCGGGGCTCGTGCTGTCATTCGCGGCGAGCCCGCCGATCGCTGCGCGCTACAATCTGGAGCCGTTCTATTTCGTGCGGCGTCAGGCGGCGATGCTTCTGCCGGCGATCGCCATCATGTTCGCGGCCTCGACACTCAACCCGAAGCAGATCAGGCGGGCGAGCCTTATCATCTTTCTCGCCGGCATCGCGCTGATGGCGGTGATCCTGGTGACGGGCCCCGAGATCAAGGGTGCCAAGCGCTGGCTTGAGCTCGGGCCCTTCTCGATTCAACCGTCCGAGTTCGTGAAACCTGCCTTTATCGTGCTCACGGCTTGGCTCTTCAACGAGGCCCAGAAGCGGCGCGACGTACCCGGCATCGAGCTTGCCGTTGCGCTCTATGTCGTGTTCGCTGTGCTCCTGATCATGCAGCCTGATTTCGGGCAGACGCTTCTCGTCACACTCGTCTGGGGTGCGCTCGTGTTCATGGCCGGCATCAATCTCATTTGGATAGGAGCGCTCGGGGCGGCTGGCGTCGTCGGCATTGTCTCGGCCTATTTCCTCGCGCCCCACGTCGCCTCGCGCATCGACCGCTTCCTCAATCCTGCCTCTG
>JBLMXO010000256.1:0-11539 GCA_050257815.1 Actinomycetota bacterium | reverse complement strand
GATAGTTGGCATAGAGCCCCATGATGGCCGAGCCCGCCGCGGCGGCGAGGCAGGTGGCAACGAACACGGCGCCATGGTCCATGCCGGCCTTCTCGAGGATCGCCGGGTTGACGAACATGATATAGGCCATGGTGAGAAAGGTCGCGAGCCCGGCACGAAGCTCGGTCGTGACGTTCGTCCCCTGCTCCGACAAACCGAAGAAGCTATCGAGTGCTCCTCGTAGGGCTCGTGCAGGCTTGGTGGCGGCTTTTTTACGCTTAGCTCGCGCAGTCTCGGAATGCTTGGTGGCCATCAGAGCGCTCCCGGGTGTCCAATTGACGCGCCACTCCCCGCTATTGTCTATGATGATTCTGCTGCCGCCGAACGAACCCCGCAAATGATCCGCAACCGAATCTTGGTCATGCTGCTCGCGCTCTGGGGGCTCGCCATGATCGTGCCGGACCTGGTGCGGGTGGTGCAGCCGCTCGGATCATTCGGTTTCTACGCCGACAATAATGGGTTGATCTACAGCGTCTCGGGGGCATTCGAGGACCGCCAATCCTCGCCGGCATGGAACGCCGGGCTCCGACCCGGCGATAAGCTCGATCTCGAACGCTTGAAATGCAGGATGACCGACATTGCCGACTGCGGTCCGGCTCTCACCATCCTGGGTGGAATTGAATTCGTCTTGCCGGGCAGGACGGTGACGTTCGATCTCCTCGCCAACGGCGACCAGCCTGCGCGCCAAGTCACACTCATCGCAGCGCAGAGGCCGGCGAATTTTCTCGTGCGCACGGTGAACCTCGCCTGCCAGATTGCTGGCATCCTCGTTGTCATTGCCGCGGCTTGGCTCGTATGGACCAGGCCCTCGGCGATGAGCTGGGGCTTCTTCCTTTATGCGAACTGGTTCAATCCGGGGCAGGAATACGCCTTCTACGCCATCCTCGAACAGTGGCCGTTGGCGCTGCTAGCACAAGACATCGCCTCCTGCCTCGCCGAAGGCGCCGCCTATGCCGGGTTCCTGCTGTTCGTGCTGCGGGTACCCAACAACACCACCGAGCCGCGCTGGCGTGCACTCGAACAAGCGGTCCCCGTGATCGGCATTTTCTTCTCGGTGCTCTTGCTCGCCTCATACGTGAACCTCTTCGGCTATCGAAGCGAGGACATAACGCGCACGACCATCTTGGCGGGCTTTGTCATCGATCTCTTGGCACTCGGCATCCTGCTCGTCCGGCGCCACACCCAAGCGCCAGAGGACTATCAGCGCGTTCGCTGGGTGATTTGGGGTTGCCTCATCGGACTCCCGACCTTCCTCCTCGCCGAGCTCGCATCAGAGACGACATTCTTTGCCACGCGCGATCATTTCAGACCGTCAGAGGATGTGATCGGGCTGCTTTATCTCGTGAACGGCATCTTGTGCCTGTTCGTGTTCCAGGCGATCAGGCGCGAGCGCGTGGTGAGCGTGGCGATCCCGCTCCGTCGCGTGACGTTGCTCGGTCTTACGCTCAGCATTCCTGCCCTGCTCATGCATCAGGAGGTCGAGCATCTCCAGAGCTCCCTCGAGCTTCCTGGCTGGGCGTGGCTTGGGTTGGGAGCTGTCGCCGTCTTCCTCATCACACGCCTGCACGAGCGCGCCGTCCGTGCCATGGACCGCTATTTCAATCGCGAGCTCGATGCCATAGAGACGAGACTGATCTCTGCGATCAAATCGGCCAAGAAGACGACCGAAATCGACCGGCTGCTGGCGAACGACGCCTCGGAGGCACTTGCTCTTGCTTCAGGGGCCGCTTTCCGCAAGCGCGAGAGCAACTATTTTCGTGATGAAAACGGCATGGGATGGGACGAATGCGCGACGCGCACGCTGAAATCCGACGAGCCATTGCTTGCGCCCTTGGCACGAGGCAAACCGTTCGACATTCCTGACGAGGGCGGCGATGAACTCGATCTGCCGCAAGGGCTGGCGCGACCGATCTTCGGTGTACCCGCGGTCAATCCGGTGCGCTGCTTCGCCGTGTCGCTCTACGGCCCGCACGTCTCGGGCACCGATCTCGATCAAAACGAGCGCGCCATGCTCGCGCGCCTCGCCCGCGACGCCGCGGCGATGTATGCCGAGCTTGAGAGCTCGGAGCTCCGCCGCAAGGTGACAGCGCTTGAAGGCGAACTCGAGACGGCAAGATCAACACAACAAGACGAGAGGAGCATGCATGGCGATCTATGAGCTCGACGGGCAGAAGCCCGAGTTCCCCGCCGATGGCCTCTATTGGGTCGCCGAGACCGCCGCCGTGGTCGGGCGCGTGCGTCTCCAGTCCGATGTCAGCATCTGGTACGGCTCGGTCTTGCGCGGCGACAATGAGTGGATCGAGATCGGCGCGCGGAGCCAGATCCAGGACAATTGCACGCTTCATACCGACCCTGGCTTTCCCCTCACCATCGGCAAGGATTGCGTCATCGGGCATAACGTCGTGCTGCATGGCTGCGCCATCGGCGATCAAAGCTTGATCGGCATGGGGGCGATCGTGCTGAACGGGGCAAAGATCGGCGCGAATTGTCTCGTCGGCGCGAATGCGCTTATCACCGAGGGCAAGACCTTCCCCGACAACTCGGTGATCCTGGGCTCTCCCGCCAAGGCCGTGCGCGAGACCGACGAGAAGGTTCGCGCCATGATCGCGCGCGGAGCCGATGTCTATGTCAGGCGCTGGAAACAATATGCCGCCGGCTTGAAGCGCATCGGCTGACGATGAGGGGGACGTGGCAATTCTTTATCGATCGCGGCGGCACGTTCACCGATATCGTCGCGCGCGCGCCTGACGGTCGCCTCCTCACCCATAAACTCCTGTCGGAGGATCCGGACGCTTATGCCGATGCGGCCATTGCCGGCATTGCCGACCTCATCGGCGCCCCCCGTGGCGAGGCTTTGCCCGTTGCGTCGATTGCCAGTGTCAAGATGGGCACGACCGTCGCCACCAACGCGCTGCTCGAGCGCAAGGGCGACCCTGTGCTGCTCATCACCAGCGAGGGATTTCGCGACGCGCTCGAGATCGGCCACCAGGCGCGGCCCAAGATCTTCGCTCGGCGCATCGAGAAGCCCTCGATGCTTTACGCCAAGGTGGTAGAGGTCCCGGAGCGCGTGCGTGCCGATGGCAATGTCGAGACGCCTCTAGATGCCGGCGCGCTTATAACCGCGCTGAGAGAGGCCCGCGCAAACGGCATCGCCTCGGTCGCGATCGCCTTCATGCATTCTTATGCCTATCCGGAGCACGAAATCGCCGCGGCAGAGGCGGCGCGGCTTGCTGGTTTCACGCAAATCTCGGCGAGCCATGGAGTGAGCCCTCTGGTGAAATTCGTCGGGCGCGGCGACACGGCAGTGGTGGATGCCTATCTCTCGCCGCTCCTTCGCCGCTACGTCGAACGCGTCGCCGCCGCTCTCTCTCCGTCGTCTCAAAAAGCCGGAGGGACGCGCCTCTTGTTCATGCAATCCTCGGGTGGGTTGACCTCGGCCCATCTGTTCAGGGGGAAGGACGCGATCTTGTCGGGTCCAGCCGGCGGTGTGGTTGGCGCAGTCGAGACAGCAGCGCTCGCCGGGTTCGCCAAGATCATCGGCTTCGACATGGGCGGAACGTCGACGGACGTCTGCCACTATGATGGCATTTACGAGCGGAGCTTCGAGAGCGTCGTCGCCGGCGTCCGCGTGCGCTCGCCGATGATGCTGATCCATACGGTCGCGGCAGGGGGCGGCTCGATCATCCATTATGACGGTGTGCGCTTTCGCGTCGGGCCAGACTCGGCCGGCGCCGATCCAGGACCCCTGTCCTACCGGCGCGGGGGGCCGCTCACCATCACCGATGCGAATGTCATGACGGGAAAGCTCATCCCCGATTTCTTCCCGCGCATCTTTGGACCAGGACACGATCAGCCACTCGATCGCGAGGCCGTGCGCAAGGGCTTCAAGGCGCTCGCATGGAAGGTCGGCGACGGCAAGACACCAGAGGAAGTGGCCGAAGGCTGCATCAGGATCGCGGTCGAGAACATGGCAAATGCGATCAAGACCATCTCGGTGCAGCGCGGGTACGATGTCACCGAATACGTGCTGAACGCGTTTGGCGGCGCCGGCGGCCAGCATGCCTGCCTCGTGGCCGATGCGCTCGGCATCTCGTCCGTCTTGATCCACCCGCTCTCGGGCGTGCTCTCAGCCTATGGCATCGGACTCGCCTCGATTACGGCGATGCGCTCGAAGGCCGTACTTGCACCGCTTGATGCCGGAGGTCTCCTGGCGCTCGCTGCCATCCGCGCTCCGCTCGATGAGGAAGTGCGGCAAGAGCTCGTATGCCAGGGCGTAGCCAACGATGGCATCACGCTGACGGCTCGGGCGCATCTCCGCTATGCCGGCACTGACAGCGCGATCTCCATTCCGGTCGCGAGCCTTGCCGGCATGCGCGCCCTGTTCGAGATCGCGCACCAGAAGCGCTTCGGCTTCATCAGCCCCGGCAAGGACATCGAGATCGAGGCGGTAGAGGTGACGGCTGAAGGTGGCGGCGAACGGCCGCGCGAGCGCGAATATCAATTGAGCGATGCGACTCCAGAGGTCGAGACGCAGGCCGCGATCTTCACCCATGGCGTCTGGCATGAGGCGCCCATTATTCTTCGCGCGAAGTTCAAGCCGGGCATGAAGATCGCAGGTCCCGCCCTCATCATCGAGGACCACCAGACCGTCGTGGTCGAGCCCGGCTGGCAGGCGCAAGCCACCGCCAAGAACCACCTGCTGCTGACGCGCATCGAGAATCGCACGGAGGCGCGTGCAAGCAAACAGGCCGATCCCGTGCTGCTCGAAGTGTTCAACAATCTGTTCGTCTCGATTGCCGAGCAGATGGGCTACGCGCTGCAGAACACGGCGCGTTCCGTCAATATTAAGGAGCGGCTCGATTTCTCTTGCGCCATTTTCGATGCGCGCGGCAAGCTCGTCGCCAACGCACCGCACATCCCCGTCCATCTCGGCTCGATGGACCGGAGCGTCGAGACCGTACTGCGCCAGGCCGAGTCGCTGAAGCCCGGCGATGTGTGGATGCTGAACGCGCCCTATAATGGCGGCACGCATCTCCCCGACATCACCGTGGTGACGCCCGTCTTCGCCGAACACGGGCCCGATCTCCTCTTCTTCGTCGCCGCGCGCGGCCATCACGCCGATATCGGCGGCATCGCGCCGGGCTCGATGAGCCCTAAGGCGACCTCGATCGAGGAGGAAGGGATCTATATCGATCCATTCAAGCCTGTCGAGGCCGGCCGCTTCCGCGAAGACGCCGTGCGCAAGCTCCTCACCGATGCCCCCTACCCCGCGCGGAATCCCGAGCAAAACATCGCCGATCTGAAGGCGCAGGTCGCCGCCAACGAGAAGGGCGTCGCCGAGTTGCACACTATCGTGCGCCATTACGGGCTCGCTGTGGTGCGCGCCTATATGGGTCATGTGCAGGACAACGCGGCGGACGCCGTCGCCAAGGTCATCAGTAAGCTCAAGAATGCACGCTTCGAGGTCGAGACCGATCAGGGGAATGTGATCAAGGTCGCGCTCAAGATCGACCGCAAGAAGAGGACGGCCGTCGTCGACTTCACCGGGACGAGCCCGCAGGCTCCGGACATGTTCAATGCCCCTGAGCCGATCACGCGCGCTTGCGTGCTCTATGTGTTTCGCACGCTGGTCGATGAGGACATTCCACTCAATGCGGGCTGTCTCCGCCACATCAAGATCGTGGTGCCGAAAGGCTCGATGTTGAGCCCGCGCTACCCTGCAGCCGTCGCCGGCGGCAATGTCGAGACGAGCCAGACGATCGTGAACTGCCTTTATGGTGCGCTCGGCGTGCTAGGCTCAGCGCAAGGGACGATGAACAATCTCACCTTCGGCAATGAGCGCTTCCAATATTACGAGACGATCTGCTCAGGCGCTCCCGCGGGAGAAGGGTTTGACGGGGCAGCAGCCGTCCAGACGCACATGACCAATTCGCGGCTCACTGATCCTGAGGTGCTCGAGCTCCGTTATCCCGTTCTGCTTGAGCGCTTCGCCATCCAGCGCGGCTCGGGTGGGAAGGGCAAATGGCGCGCCGGCGACGGGACCCTTCGTGTGATGAGATTCTTGGAGCGCATGGAGTGCGCGATTCTCTCAGGCTTCCGCAAGGTAAGACCCTTCGGATCGCATGGCGGCGCCGCCGGTCAGCCTGGCGAGAACTGGGTCCGGCGCAAGGACGGACGAATCGAGCGCCTCAAGGGCTCAGATCAGACGGTGTTGGAGCCGGGTGAGGCCATCATCATCAAGACGCCAACCGGCGGAGGCTTCGGCAAAGCGAAATGATTCGTGACAGAAAAATTCTTATCTCGGGCGCCGGCATCGCCGGGTTGACGCTTGCCATTCTACTCAAGGAGCAAGGTGCAGATCCGCTGGTCATCGAACGTGATCGCGCGCTCCGCAGCGAAGGCTACATGATGGATTTCTTCGGTACCGGCTGGGATGTCGCCCGGCGCATGGGGCTCGTGCCAGCGCTCCACGCCATTCACTACCCGATCGATGAGCTTCAATTCGTGAATGGGGAAGGCGCCGTCTGGCAATCGGTGCCCATCGATCGGATTCGCAGTGCGCTTGACGGGAACTATGTCTATCTCCGCCGCTCCGATCTCGAGCGCATTCTTTACGACCGGGCGGTCGAGCGAGGCGTCACGCTTCGTTTCGGCTGCCAAGTCAGCGCGTTACAGAACGCCGATGAAGCGGTGAACGTCACCTTCGATGACGGCCATGAGGAGGCTTTTGATCTCGTGTTCGGCGCGGACGGACTCCATTCGCGGATTCGCGAGCTTGTCTTTGGCAACGAGAGCGCGTTCGAGCGCTCCCTCGGCGGCTATGTCGCCGCGTTCCATCTCGATCATCATGGCTTCGACATCGGACGCGCGATCAAACTCTACGAAGAGACCGACCACATCGCCGCGTTCTATCCGCTCGATGCCACACGCATGGACGCGACCTATGCTTTCCGCCACGAAGAGAGGCGGGTGCCGGCCGACAAGCGGCTCGACTTCGTGCGGAACGAGTTCAAGGGTGCTGGCTGGATCTCGGAGCAGATGCTCGATCTCTATCGAGAGAAGGAACCGATCTATTTCGACTCCCTCACCCAAATCGTCATGCCGCATTGGCATGAGGGCCGCGTTGCCCTTCTCGGCGACGCCTGCGGATGTCTCACCCTGCTTGCGGGCCAAGGATCGCATATGGCGATGGCAGCGGCTTATGTGATTGCCCGCGAGCTCGGCCGCCATGAGGGCGACTATCGGCGCGCGTTTCCCGCTTACGAAGCGAAGCTCAAGCCAGTCGTCAGTGCTAAGCAGAACGAGGCGGCGCAGTTCGCTCGCTTTTTCATGCCATCCGCCCGCTCGCGGCCGTGGGTCCGCCGGCTCTTCATCAAGCTGATGTTCAGCCCGCTTTTGTTGCCACTTGTGTTCCGCTGGTTCGGGGCGCGGAGCGCACTTGAAGGCTACAACTAGGCCGCGTCAGAACTTTACCGTGGCGATGTCGGTCGAGATGATGGTGATGGTCTTGCCTGGCTCGAGCTCGGTCGAGGTCGAGACGGACTGCGGCGTGAAGCTGATCTTGGCGCGACAGAAATCGCTCCGCTCAACGACATCCAAGCCCCCGCAATTCTCCTCGATCTTCTTCCTCGCCGAAGCGGGCTTGATCGCGGGTGTCGAAATGTAGAGGTTCCCCTCGGTCGAACACTGATAGCCGTCAGCATCGCCATTCACTCCACCTTGGGCGCAATAGCCCAAGACTTCGATCGGCTTGCCGATGAAGCCCGCCGGATCGTCGTCGAGTTTTTTCCAGTCCATGACGTCTGCCAGAGCCACCGCCGGCAGCAGCAGAACTCCGAGTAGCGTGGCCGGTCGCGTCAGAAACGGTGTGGCGATCATTTGAGGACGCCGGTGACGTCCATCACGATCGGCGCATGATGATGCGCAGCGTTAGCGGCGAACGGAGTGCCCTGCACGAACACGTCCTTGCCCAGGTAGTTCTTGATCTTCTGCGTGACTTGATCGTTGGAGGAAATGATCTGGATCTCGCCGACCTTGGTGTTCTGGTCGATATTCTCGTCGCCGGCGAGGCAAGTCGGCAACAGCGGGGTGAGAATGAAGGCCTGCTCGGGCTGGTCGTTGGCAACGGGGAAGGTCTTCTCCGACAGGACGCCTTCGATGATGGTCGCCTTCTCCTGGGCTTGCAGGCAGCCGGCGAAAGCGCATCCCGGGGCAAGAGACAAAACGGTCAGGATCGTGGCAAAAAACAATCTCAGCATGATGGGCTCGCTTCTTGGACCTAAACGATGGGCCTTCTTCTAACACATGGGCCGCAACATCTAGCCTCAAGCCAAAGATAAGGTAAGGGCGCGGGACAAAATCCCGCGCCCTCGTCTTCGTTGCCTCTCTTTTGGTGCTCGATCGCGAGCTATGGCGTCAATGTTACGTCGTCGACGCGGTTCCCTTACGCTCGGCCATGAACTGGTCGAACTCGGCCTTGTCCTTGGCGTGCCGCAGGCGCTGCAGGAAGGCCTGAAACTCCTCGACCTCCTCCTCGAGGCGCCGCAAAGTATCCTCGCGATATTGATCGAAGGCGCGGTTGCCGGTCGATTTGAGCGGGCTCATGCCGCGCCGCCAGCGCATCACCTCACGTCCGAACTCGCTGTCTTTCCACTCGTGCTTCCAAGCTCCGCATCCCATGCGTCCACTCCAGATCAGATAAGCCAAAACGCCAAGGCCGACGGGCCACCAGAGTATGAAGCCGACGATCATGGCTGTGATCCATGCCGGCTTCCCGTATTCGTCCAAGGTCGCAACCAGGTGCATCGAGGCTCCTTCCTTCGGTGTGAATGTGATTTACATTCACATAGATGATCCCTGTTGGCAAGCGGTCAAGGGGTGCTCGCCATAAATGTGATCGACTGTCATGGTTTGCAGGGGGGCAGGCCCACGAGGCCGAGCAGCGCGCGGCAAAAATATCTTAAGCCCTGCCTGCTTAGCTCTCATGGGCGAGCGCGGCAGAGGGAGAAGGCCGCGCCTTAACGGGGAAGCTCATGTTGCGTCGGCGTCAATTTGCTGCAGCCCTTATTGCCGCTTTGGCCGTGCCTTGGGCAGCGTCGCACGCGCAGGCGCAGGCGCTTTCGGACGGCAAGCCCCATGCCGGCGTTGCGGCAGCGCGCACCATGCCGATCCAGGGCATCGACGTTTCCTACTGGCAGGGCGACGTCGATTGGGCGAAGGCGCGCGCCGCGGGTATCAGCTTCGCTTATATCAAGGCGACGGAAGGCGGCGACCATGTCGATCCAAAGTTCCTGCAGAACTGGCAGGCCGCCAAGAGTGCCGGCGTCGTGCGTGGCGCCTATCATTTCGTCTATTGGTGTCGACCCGCTAGCGAGCAGGCGCTGTGGTTCATGCTGAACGTGCCGGCGGATGCCGACGCGCTGCCGCCCGTGCTCGATGTCGAGTGGAACAGCGCTTCCAAGACCTGCCCGCATCACGTCTCGCGCGACGTGGCGCTCGCCAAGATCAAGATCATGCTCGACGCGATGCAGGCGCATACCGGCAAGCAGCCGATCATCTATACCGATCCTGTCTTTTATCGCGACGTGCTCGACGGCGAGTTCACCAACTATCATTACTGGCTGAGATCGGTTGCCGCGGAGCCGGAACAGAAATATCCCGACCGCTCCTGGGCGTTTTGGCAGTTCACCACGACCGGGAAGGTCCCCGGCGTCGCGGGGCGCGTCGACCGCAACAGCTTCAACGGCACGGACGCCGATTGGCAACGCGTGCTGCAATGGCTCGAGGCGAGCCGCTGACCGGCATCACCTGCTCGCGGCTTCCAATCCGGCACTGGGCAGAATGCCGAGTCCTTTCAGATAGATGAGCATGGCGCTCTCGAGGATTTCCTCAGGGCTCATCGGCACTTTGCGCGCTTGCAGATCTGCTTGGGTGAAGAGCGAGGCGACGCCGTGCGACAGCGCCCAGATATGCAGGCTCATCAACTTTATCGGGGGCCGTTCGTTTTCGGGGAGAGCCCGGCAGAGCGAGCCCGCTGCCTTTTGCAGCACATCGAAGGCGCGCTCTGCGGCCGGCAGCGGCTCTCCGTTGCTTCCCTCAACACCGGCCTCGAACATCACCGCATAGCTCGCGGGCTCATCTCGCGCGAAGGCGAGATAGGCCTTGCCGAGCGCATCGAAGGCCGAGAGCGGAGTCGGCACGCCATTGTTCCACGCCATGTCGAGGCGTGCGGCGAAGCGCTCGAAGCCGTGTTTTGCGACTTCGGCAAGGAGTGCGTCGCGGTCGCGGAAGTGGCGGTAGGGCGCAGCTGGGCTGACGCCTGCCAGCCGCGCGGCCTCGGTCAGGCTGAAGCCGAACGCGCCGTGCTCCTCGATGAGCTTGCGAGCCGCCTCGAGCAAAACCTCTTTGAGGTTGCCATGATGATAGGAGCGGGGCCGGCGCCAGCCAGAATCGTCTGATGAATTCATGTAAAAGGTTTTTACATGAAGAGCGGCGCTACGACTAGGATAAGTGCCCCGGCCTGCTCGGCGACCACTCAGTTCGAGACGGACGGTGCGTCGTCTTTATCGTTCGAGCTTGCCATCTGCCGCTCAGTGGCCGTGAGCGGAACCCACCCGAGCACCACGGCAACGGGCAACCCGACGAAGACGGCAAGGACGGCGAGCGCGAGAGCGCCAATGAAGAATCTCATCACAACCCACTCTTTCTAGCACAACTGGCGAGACCGGCTACCGCTCGGCCGGCATTTCAACAGCCGGCGGGCTTGTCAGTCTCATCACCGGGAAGTCGTAAGGCTCCTTCTCCGCGCAAGCGGCGATAAGCAATGTCGATGCCAAGCAGAGCGCGGTGGTCGTACCGGCCAACGCGGCTCGCAGAATCCGAGACCTCAGATTCATGATGCGCCTCCACGTCTTTTGCGGAGGAGCCTCGCATTCGAGTTGCAAAGAAAGAGACCTGCCCCGCACGGACGGAACGGCAAAATTCACAAACGCGGTAAACAAATTCTCATCAATTGTCGGGGTTAGGGACCGAGACTTACGCATCCGACGCAGCAAGCGCGGCAGGACTTTGGCATGGATGCCGGCGAAGACAAAGCTCGCGACCAAACGACGCCGTGTTAGTTTGGCCTCAACCGCGTCCATGAAACATGTTCAGTGCGGCGCGGGCCGGGGATCGACGAGAGCTTCATGAACCAGCGCGAGACTTTCGAGCCGGCGCCTCCCGCAGCCCTGAGCTGGCGCTCCGTCCTCAAGATGGCGAGCCCGGCACTTGCGGGGTTCGTCAGCGTCGTCGTCGCCTATCTCTATCAAGACACGCTTTTTGCCGACCTCACCAACTACCCTTTCACCATCCTTCTCTTTCTGTGGCTGTTCGGGACCATGATGTGGTGCGCCTTCGCCGTGGTGCGCCACGCCGAAGCCGTCGCTGAACGGCTCGGCGAGCCTTACGGCACTCTCGTGCTCACCCTGTCGGTGATCGCAATCGAGGTCTCGCTGCTCGC
>JBLMXO010000255.1:0-6022 GCA_050257815.1 Actinomycetota bacterium | reverse complement strand
ATCGGCGGTGGAGATGGCGACAATCGATCCTGCGGATCTCCAAACGGCGCAGGAACAAGATGCGGTGATGCTCAATGGTGAACCGGCCACCGATCGGGAATTTGGAAAACTTTGAAAGGACCAACTCCATGCGCGCTATTTTACATGCCAAGTTTGGCGGTCACCTCGTCGAACACTCACCCACTTCTGAACGGGCTCCTCGCATGAGCGCCAGTCCGCAACTGCGCGACTCTTCCGTCGACGATTTTGAAGCTTCGCTGACCAAAGCACGAGCTGCGTGGCGAGCAAAAAGAGGCCCGACCCGGACTGCGACCGGCAGCCCCCGCATGGTGCGGCGTCCGTAGAGACTTCATAAGCCGTCGAAAATGGATGCGCTGCAAATCCAAGAGAGGCCCATGATGAATGCAAATCCCCGAACCGCCGAGCAGGATCGCGAGACGTACCGCGATGTGACGGCCCAACTCGGTCTCCTCGGTCTCGATCCCGCCATCCCGGAGGGCGTGCGCGATCTCGCCGAGAAGACTGCGGCGAACACTCGCGAGGCCTGTGACCGCACAATGGATGCTTTCCACGCATCCGTCGCGGCGTTCGAAACGTCCTTTGTCGCCGCCGGGAAAGGCGCCACCACGTTCAACCGCAAGATCATCGATATCGCCAGGCGCGACGTAGATTCCAGCTTCGACTTGGCGACGAGCCTGGCGGGAGCCAAGGGCCTCTACGACACGGTGAGGTTACGGGCGGCCAATTGGCGCAAGCAAGTCGATGTGCTGACGGCCCAAGCGGAAGAGGTCCGCGCGCTTGCGGTCGAAGTGAGGACTTGCTGCTGCGGCCCCGATCACGGCGCGAAGTCGTAGCGAGAACCGAGGCGGGAGTGTCCCAGTGACGCATCACAGCATCGTGCTGGAGCCAGATGGCCCCGGATCCTATCGGTTCAAATTCACGACCGAGCGGGGCGAGATTTCCGGCCGCGTGCGGGTGGCACTGGAAGGACCGCCCGATAACCGTTCCGACGCCGACCAAGAGCAAGCCGCGTTGAACCAAATCCTGGCGCTCTCGAGAGAGTTCGCCCAGTCCTGTGGCGACTAGCGGACAGCAAGGACCTTGAGGCTTGATGGACGAAGTTGAAGTCACCCGCAACGGCCGGACCAATCAGTTCTCGATCACGCTGGTCCGGGGGAGCGACACGATAAGATGCATGGTCTCGGTAGCCTTGGGCCGCTCGAAGGGACGAGCGCTCGGACGGGCGCTCGGACGGCGAGAAACAAAGGGTCGCCCTTTCCAAGGCCAAGGCCCTCGCCAAGGCCCTCGATGCAGCGATCGAGAGTGCTTGAGGCATGAACACGCGCCGGACCACGTAAGAGTAAGGGTGCCATTCCCCAGGGGAGCGCTCCCCGCGCGTGCTTGTTGGATCCAGTTCTACATACCGTGAGACAAGTATTACTATAGATATACTGCAGAAAATTCTGCGTCTTAAAACGATCAAACGAGATCATTTTTGAGAAAATATTCCGTTTTTGGCTTGTATGATCTTCGTATAGAGCGTATATAACATGAACAATTTGATGATTGTCGTCCAAAGAAATAAAATTACATAATCGGAGAAAAAATGGAAAATTCAAACGCGTCTAATTCAAACAGCGCCCCCCAGAATACTGACCAGAAAAGCGCGGTCTTGAAGGAAATCTGTTCGAAGTGGAGCAAGTTCTCGGAGCAGGACGTGGCTGGGATGAAGGGCAAGGCCGATCTCGTGTCGCAAGTCGTGGCCAAGTACGGGCTCCCCCAGACCCAAGCCCAGAATGAGGTCGACGCTCTGTTGAAGGGCCGTCAGATCGGTGCCGGCGCCTAGATAACGATCCCTCCGAGGCTGCCGCTTTTTAGGGTGGCCTCGGGGCGATACTTCCCCATGGAGAGAAGGATTGTCGATGAGACCTGTGCATGAGCATGAGCCTACCGGGCACGGCTTTGACACCGGGGACGTGGTGCGATTGAGCAAGCGCTTTCCGGCGCGGAAGGCCGCTTCCGGCCCCTACAAAGTCGTCGCTCAACTTCCCGAGCGGGATGGCCAGTTCCAATACCGCATAAAGAGCGGCTGTGAGGCTTTCTACCGCACCGTTGCGGAAAGCGAGCTTGAGCTTGATGGAGCGGCAACAGTCACCAGCGATCTCATCGCCCAAGGGCGCCTCGGTCCGGCGTTCAAGCAACGAGCGTGAAGACCGACGAGCGCCGACGCGCGGAGCCTCAACATGAAATGCCTCGTATGCGCGGGCGAAGCCAGGGATAGCACCCCGGCGAACTTCGATGGCTACATCATCGAGTGCCCGGCGTGCGGCAAATACGAAGTCGCTGGCGGCGCATGGGAGAGGTTCAAGAACGCCTCCAAGCAGGAGTGGCTTGCGGCGCTCGCTAGAGCGCAGTCGCTCAAAGGCGTCGCGAGATGGCCGACGATCAAGGGGATCTCGTTCTGATGCAAAGAAGCACCCGCCATGGCGTGCGGCCGGAGCCGCGCCCGCCTGCAACGGAGCAAGCCATCACCAGCACCCCGCATGACTCTTTGGGGCGTTGCAGTCCCGAGCTTCTCGGGGCTCTGGAAGAGGCGTTTACCGGCGTATGGAGGATCCTCTATGCCCACATGCCGACTGATGGCGATGCCGCCGAGGAGCTGAGAAGCGCGCTCAGCCGCACACTCCTCGGTTTGGTCGCGGAAGGCATCACCGATCCCAACGACCTCCGCCGCAAGGCGCTCGAGAACATGGCGCTGCGCCGCTGAATCGCCTTCAAGGGCTGAACTCGAAGAAGGGGGACGCTCATTGCAACAAGAACGCGCGGACTGGCTCACCTTCGTCGCCCGTTACCGCGACGGGTCGTTGGATCGCTTCGCCGTCGATCCGTTCACGGTGCTGAGAGGCAACTACGTCGCCGGCAACGATGCGCTGAGGCGTCAGGAGGAGGGCAGCCTGAAGCTCGGCGAGATCGTGCTGGTGTACCGCGATCGCCGCCTGTTGTTCTTGCGCGGCATCAGCTCGCCTCAGATCGCGGCGATGGACGCGAATTGACTCCGCTCTTCGCGCTCGCGGGGAGCATGGTCCAACGATAAGATTCCGACGGCGAGACGGTTGCGTCCGAGGAAACGTGGATGGCCGGGCCAAGCCCGGCCATGAGCGGAGACAAAAAGAGGGGAGGGGAGAAATGAAGGAGGGAGAAAGGAAAGAGTAGGCGAGAAAGTCGGAAGCGCTAGTTCGTCGTCGCCTGGGCGATGCGGGCGGTGACCGGATCTTCCTGCATCAGGCCGTCGATGCGGGCGCGCTCGTGCTGGAACTCGGCGAGCTCGCGGCCCTGAAGCTGCAGCCCGCGCGGCACGGCGATGGTCATCGGGTTGGTGAACTCGTTGTTGACCAGGACCTCGAAGTGGCAGTGCGGGCCGGTAGAGAGGCCGCTATTGCCGACATAGCCGATGACCTGGCCCTGCTTCACGGCGACGCCGGGCTTCACGCCGTCGGCGTAGCGCGACATGTGGCCGTAAGCGGTCGAGTAGCCGTTGGCGTGGCGGATGCGCACGTAATTGCCGTAGCCGCCTTTGCCGCCCACCATCTCGACGGTGCCGTCGCCCGCAGCGACGATCGGGGTGCCGACGGGGGCCGCCCAGTCGACGCCGGTATGCATGCGCACGATGCCGAGCAAGGGATGCTTGCGCATGCCGAAACCCGACGTGTAGCGCCCGCCCTTGACGGGATTGCGCATGAGGAACTTCTTCGCGCTGTTGCCGTCCTCGTCGTAATAGTCGACGACGTCGTCGGGGGTGCGGAAGCGATAGAAGCGGTGCTGCACGCCGTCGATGGTCATCGAGGTGTAGAGCAATTCGCCGACCTCGTCGTCGGAGGAGGAGTCGAAGAAGGCCTCGAACTGGTCGCCGGGCTTGACCTTCTGCTTGAAGTCGACGTCGTAGGAGTGAACGCGGAGCAGCGTGTCGATGGTGGCGACCGGAATGTGCTGCTCGAGCGCCGCGTGATAGAAGCTGGTGTAGAGCGTGGCGCGGGTCTGGGTCTGGGCCGGCTTGTTGTCCTCGCCTTCGGTCGAAGCGACGAAATCGCCGTTGCGGTTGCGCGTCACGGAGGCGAGGTGGTCGCCGCCATGGGCATAGATCGAGACCTTGACCGGCTCCATGGCGCCGGTATCCGACGGGGCGGGCACCACCACGAAGCTTACCTCTTCGCCGGCCTTCAAGTCATCGGCCTGGAAGATGGGATTGAGCGCGTCGATGATGCTGTCGGCCTCGTCCGGCTCGGTGTCGATTTTGGCGAGCAGGCTCTTGAGCGTATCGCCCTTGCCCACGGTGAACTTCTTCTCGGTGCCGCTGTCGATCAGGTCCTGGTCGATGTCGTTGCCGTCGTCGTCGGCCGCATCGGCTTCGTCGAGCGATTTGTGGATGTCGGTGGTGTTGATCGCGGGCGGCGCGGGCTTGAAGCCATCCTGCGGATTGTACGAGGCGAGCTGCAGCGTCGCGCCGCCGCCGCCGAGCGGTCCGTCGGCATAGGCGAAGTTCTCGGCCGCTTCGTTGACGAGCGCGTTCACCTCGTCGGTGCGGAGCTCAATGCCGTCCGATTGCGGGACTTGCGCGCCCGGCACGTCGACGAGATCGACATTGACGGCTTGCGGCTGATCGCTCTGGCTTTCGCCGGCGCCGACCGGGGCCTGGTCTGAGTACAGCTTGAAGGGATTGAAGGGGGGAAGCTTGTCGGCATCGTCGGGAACGTCGCTGGCGAGACCCGCTACGATGCGGAGGTAAGGCTTGATGGTGATGAACTCGCGGCTCCCTTGCCGCTCGGTGACCGTGTCATGAATGACGTGGCGGGTGATAAAGCCCGCCGATGTCATCTCGATGCGGTCCTCTTTCTGACCGGCGGGGCTCTGCCCGTTATCGGCGAGCCGTGCGCCCCTGATCGGCTGCAGTGCTGCGAGGCTCGCACGTCTGATCGAGCTCATCATGCCCGAGCCGTCGTCCATGTTCATCGAGGCGTAGATGGCAACGCCGATAAGACAGACGCCGACCATTCCGGCGACGCAGGTGCTCGCCAACCATTTCAGCCGGCAGCTCTCGCCGTCAGGCCCATGCTCGCAGAGATAAACCGGGAGCGGCTTGCGCTCCGCCTTCGACAGTTCGCCAAGAAAGATGGCGGGGAGTCCGCTCGCCTTGACCGGCACGAGGGCCTGGCCATGCTTTCGTCGCGCGAAGTGATCGCGGCGCTTAAACAACCCCGTATTCCCCCCGTCTACCGGTCGCCGCCCAGCACGCCTATATCCGCGTGCTCATCACCCTCGGGCGGACAACACCGAAGCGGTTTAGTTGTCCCTCTAGCGAGGTTGGACTTTCAGCCGACGGGAGGATCATTCCTTGAGCCTTGATCGTCCACTGGTTTGCCGCGAAAATGCGGACCTCCAGGATCGATGCAAGGATCTTCGCTTGTCCCCCTGTTCGGCGGGTCCATTAACCATACTTAGCCCCGTATGGTTACCACGCCGTTAACGAATGCATCGTGACGACGCATTCGGGCAGGAATGTGGCCCCAATGCCACGATCAAGGTGAAAAGTGAAAAGCGCGGATTAGCGGTTACCGACCCCTTGACAAGCTGAAGGGCCGCTCTTAAATGAGGGCTTCGCGCGGGTTGCTCCCACTTCCTGCGGGACTATACGCGACCGCGCGATCCTTCTGACAGGAGCGGAGTTGGACCGGGCCAGTGCCCGGGAGACGATGCGGCTGTCGTTGACTCCGAGTGGAGGATTTGCTTCCATTGGGGGTTCGGGAGACGGCATCTGCCGCGATCTCGAGGGCTCTTTGACATTGTGATATGAAGAAAGGGAAACGCGGACGGCGGAGTCCTTGCGGCCGGCCCTCTAACGGGGGCTGGCAAACGAGACTCTGACGGTCTTGCGTTTTCTGAAGCCAATAGGCGTGTTGCGCGCGATCCTGAGAAGGATTGCGTCGCTTCATGTTTGTTGGGAACTCGTCAAAACGCAGCGACCCCC
>JBLMXO010000254.1:0-2512 GCA_050257815.1 Actinomycetota bacterium | reverse complement strand
TGATCAGCCACATGATGTTGCGGCGGACCAGCGGCTCGCCCCCGGTCAGCCTGAGCTTCTTCACCCCCCGTTCGATAAACGCGCTTGCCAGCCGGTCGATCTCCTCGAGGCTGAGCAGCTGCTCGCGCGGCAAGAAGGTCATCGCGTCCGACATGCAATAGACGCAACGGAAGTCGCACCGGTCCGTGACGGAGACTCGCAAATACGTAATGTGCCGGCCGAATCGATCGATCAGAGGCGCTTGTTCGCTAGCCATTCTGCCCGTCATCCTCTTGCCCGAGTGGGCTCCTGCCCTTCCGCCGGTACAGCTTGGCGCTCTTCACCACGCGCTTCTTGTAGCGGGCGCTGGCCAGCGCGGCGGCGGCGGCGCTCCTGCGCTTGACTGGGTTCCTCACCACCACCGCTACTTTGACTCCGGGTCTCTTCTTCGCCATTGCCAGGCTCCGCCCCCTTAGCATCGAGGGACAATCGTCTCTAATATAAGTCTTCCCGCCGTTCCACATCGGCGATGGGCCGCGCGAGCACAACCTTGAGGAGGCCGCCATGGACGAGCAACGCTTCAACATGTCGCTCAGGAAATATCTGAAGGAAGTGGGAGTGACCTCTCAGCAAGCCATCGAGAAGGTGGTGCGCGAGGAACGCCTCGAAGGCAAGGGCAAGCTCAAGATGAAGATGGTGCTCACCGCCAAGGGTACTGGCCTCAACCATGTCATCGAAGGCGAGATCGACCTCGGCTAGTCACGCTCAAAAGTGGAGGCGACGATGGCGGAGCCCTGGCCGACCGAACTCAAGCTCAGCAAAGACCGCCGCACGCTGACCATCGTCTTCGACGACGGCTTGCGCGCGGAGTTGCCGGCCGAGCTGTTGCGCGTGCTTTCGCCCAGCGCCGAAGTGCAAGGGCATTCGCCCGAGCAGCGCGTGACCGTCCCCGGCAAGAGAAATGTCGGCATCGTGCGGGTCGAGCCGGTCGGCAATTATGCCGTGCGCATCGTGTTCGACGACGGTCACGACACCGGCCTCTATGTCTGGACCTATTTGCGTGACCTCAGCGAGCACAAGGACGAGCGCTTTGGAGCGTATCTGCAAGAGCTCGCCGCCAAGCGCCTCACCCGCTAACCTTTGGCTTTGGCTTCTTTGGCAAGCAGAGCGCGCTTCCGCTCGATGCCGCCGCGATAGCCGGTGAGCGATCCATCCGAGCCGATCACGCGGTGGCAAGGAATGGCGACAGCGATCAGGTTCGAGCCGCAGGCCCGCGCCACCGCGCGCGTCGAGTTCGGTGCTCCGATGGCCTTAGCGATATCCGCGTAGCTCGCCGTTGATCCGGGAGGGATGCGGCGGAGCGCATCCCAGACGCGGTGTTGAAAAGCAGTGCCGCGAATGTCGAGCGGTAGATCAAGTCCGATGCTTGGATCCTCGACGAAGGTGATCACCGTGGACGTGAGCTGTTGGAAGGCGGCATCGTCGCCCACGAGCTTCGCGCGGGGGAACTGCTTCTTGAGAGCGCCGGAAAGCTCATCCGCGTCGTCGCCGAAGAAAATGGCGCACACACCCTTGTCGCTCGCCGAGACCAGCACGAGGCCAAGCGAGCTCGTCCCGATGGCGAATTTGATCTCGGCATTTGGTGCACCTTTGCGGAAGTCGCTTGGGGTCATGCCGAGCACCTCATTGGACGCGGCATAGAAGCGGCCGTTGGAATTGAAGCCCGCTTCGTAGATGGCTTCGGTCACGCTGCGGCTTCCCGGAAGCGCCGCGCGGACGCGTTTGATGCGGTTTGCCGCGGCATAGGCCTTGGGGGTCACGCCGACAATGGCTTTGAAGATGCGGTGGAAATGATAGGGGCTCAAGCCGGCATCGAGCGCCAGCTCGTTGAGCCTGGGCTCTTCATCCGCCGCCTCGATCAGCCGGCAGGCGTGAGCCACCATCTCGGCCTGCACCTTCGTCAGCGGCTTTGCTTTGGGCTTGCAGCGCTTGCAAGGGCGAAAGCCGGCTGCCTCCGCTTCGTCTGGAGTGCTGTGGAAGCGAACATGAATGCGCTTCGGCCGCCGCGCGCCACAGGACGGACGGCAATAGACGCCCGTCGTGGCCACTGAATAGTAGAAATGGCCGTCGAAAGTGGCATCGCGCGCTAAGACTGCGCACCAGCGCGCATCGTCGAGCATGGAGGCAGGCGAGGGATCTGAGGTTTGGCTCATTTGCGTATGCCGCATGGGCTTGCTCCTCGGGTGACACGGCAAAGTCAGCCGAACACCTACGCCACCAGGATCGCTAACTCGCTCCGATCCTTGCGGTCGAACCGGCCAAGCTTGGATCATAGCGCAACAGCGCGTGCAGCTCCCTCTAGAGAGGCGTCTTGTGTTCCGTGTCGCGCGGGCGCTCGACCCGGTAGAGCATCCCGCTCTCAGTCAGGACGTAGAGGACGCCCTCGTCGCCCACGCGGACATCGCGGATACGCCCGAGCTGATTGCGGAAGAAGTGCTCCTCGCTGAGAACGCAGTCGTCGCTGAGCGCGAGC
>JBLMXO010000253.1:0-2875 GCA_050257815.1 Actinomycetota bacterium | reverse complement strand
AGGACGTCGACGCCTTGAGCTCGGCGCTCAAAAGTGCTGGCGGCTATCAACTCCACCGGGTCCAGGACAAAGCCGGAGAGACCTTGCACAGTGTCGAGGACGCGGTGCGGCGGGATCCTTTGACCTCGATCGGCGTAGCGGCAGGAGTGGGACTACTGCTCGGTATCATCATCAGCCGTTAGAGCCCGCTCAGCTTGGCTTGGCGAGGCGGCGGTAGAACACGAGCTTGAGGACTTCCGTGGTCGCCACATAGGCGACTACGATTCCAATCGAGGCCGTCAAGATCGTCGCCGGCAGCGGCACGAAATCGAACAGCCTGGCAAGCCTGCCAGCATAGGGAAGCGCGAGCGCGAGCGCTGTCACGGCGACCGTGGCCCAGAAGAGCAGCGCGCTCGGCCGGCTCTTCGTGAAGGGCTGGCGCGTACGTAGCACGAGAACCACCACTAGCTCGGTTAGCAGTGAGACCACGAACCATGTGGTCTGAAACGTCGGCTCATCCGCCTTGAACACCAGCAACAGCAACGCGAAAGTCGCAAGGTCGAACAGCGTGCTCGCCACGCCGAACACGATCATGAAGGCCTGCACCTCCGACACGTTCCAGCGTTGCGACTGATCGATTTGGATCTGATCGACATTGTCGGTCGAGATTGCGACCGAGGGGAAATCAGACAGGAAGTTGTTGAGCAGGATCTGCTTCGGCAAGAGCGGGAGGAAGGGCAAGAAAAGCGTGGCGAGCGCCATGCTCAGCATGTTGCCAAAGTTCGCGCTGGTGGTGATGGCGATATATTTCAGTGTGTTGGCGAAGGTGCGCCGTCCGTCCTCGACACCAGCACGCAACGCATCGAGGTCACGTCGCAAGAGAACGATGTCGGCGCTCTCGCGCGCCACGTCCACCGCCTGATCGACCGAGATGCCGACATCGGCCTCGTAAAGCGCCGGCGCGTCGTTAATGCCATCTCCGAGATAGCCAACCGCGTGGCCTGCGCGCTGCAACGCATGCACAATACGCTCCTTCTGCTGCGGGTCGATCTCGGCGAACACATCGGTCAACTCGGCGCGATGCCAAAGCGCCTGGTCGCTCAGAGCACGCAATTCCTCACCGGCGAGCAGCGCTTTGCCGTCGAGACCGATTGCCTCGGCGACATGGGCGGCGACATAGCGATTGTCGCCGGTGACGATCTTGATGCGGATGCCGAGGCGCTTAAGGTCGGCAAGAGTCCGCATGATGTCGGCCTTGATGGGATCGAGGAACAACAAGAAGCCCATGAAGGTCATGCCCTGCTCGTCGGTACGGTGGTAGCTCGGGCGCGGCGCGTTTCTTCTCGTGGCGACGGCGAGAACGCGGAAGCCCTCAGCTCCCTTGGTCGCGTAGAAGCTGTCGAGCGCGGCACGGGAGTCGCTGGCGAGCGTGACCTCCTTGCCGTCCCGCATCATTTTTGTGCAGCAGTCGAGCACATGGGTAAAGGCACCCTTGGTGATCACACGATGGCAGGGCTCGGCCCCTTCCTCGGCAACCACGACGGTGAGGCGCCGCCGTTCGAAGTCGTAGGGAATCTCGTCGACCTTGCGGCGCTTCGCCGCTTCGATGACGTCGGTAGGCGCCGAGGCGACAATGGCCGCATCGAGCGGATTCTCGATCCCCGTTTGGAGACCAGAATTCAGCGCGGCAAGCTCGCCCACCTCGGCCGACGGCGCGCCACCGGGGCCGAGTGCCGCTTCGAGCACAATCATGCCTTCGGTCAAGGTGCCGGTCTTGTCGGTGCAGAAGATATCCATGCTGCCGAGATTCTCGATCGCCTCGAGGCGCCGCACGATGACGCCACGCTTGGCCATGGCGCGCGCTCCCGCCGACAGCGTCACGCTGACAATGGCGGGCAAGAGCTCGGGCGAAAGGCCGACGGCGAGTGCCACGGCAAACAGCAGCGAGCTCGTGAGGGGACGGCCATAAAGCAGGTTGATGGTGAGCACGAACAGAACGATCGCCGTCATCACCCGCATTAAGAGGTAGCCGAACTGGCGGACGCCGCGCGCGAACTCGGTCTCAGGCAGTGCTGTCTCCAGCCGTGCCGCGACCGCGCCAAGCTCGGTCGCGCGTCCCGTCGCCGCAATAAGGACCGTAGCGGTGCCGCTACGGACAGAAGTTCCGAGAAATACCGAGTTGGTGCGGGCAGAGAGAGGCGCCTCGGCGGGTACGATCCCCGGTGACTTCTCGACAGGGAAGGATTCGCCGGTGAGCGCCGCCTCGGAGACGAGAAAGTCGCGGGCCGACAGGATGCGGCCATCGGCGGGAACGAGATTGCCGGCAGCGAGCTCGACAACGTCGCCGGGAACAAGCTCGATGACGGGCAAGGACAGGCGCTCGCCATTGCGAAGGGTCTTGACCGAGAGCGCGAGACGCTCACGCAGCTTCTCGACCGCGCGCGAGGCGTTGTACTCCTGGAGGAAGCCAAGGATGCAGCTGCCAAGCACGATCAGAATGACGATGGTGGCGTCGATGAGCTGGCTCAAGAACAACGCGATACACGCGCCGAACACGAGGATGAGGACCAGAGGGCTCTTGAACTGGCGGAGCAAAAGGCCGAGCGCACCGAGCTCACGGCGATCCTCAACCGTATTCGGGCCGTAACGCTTAAGACGCGAAGCCGCAACGTCCTGGATGAGACCTATCGGCGAGGATTCGAGTCTTGCGAGCAACGCGGCGGCATCGCCCGCCCAAAAGGCCGCGGTTTCATCCATATCGGGGCCGCCGGAGCGCCAAAGCGGCGGGAGGGCGTCCTGCGAGGACTTCGCTGCGGCCATCGATCCAGACATGTTGCGACTTTACGCGCGGACAGCCGTCGCTAATGCGACATCAGCACCGGGACCTTGGTGTTGT
>JBLMXO010000252.1:0-5338 GCA_050257815.1 Actinomycetota bacterium | reverse complement strand
AATTCGGGCGTCCGCATCGTGCTGTCCGACCATCGCGGCGTCGAGCCGAAGGTCGAGGAGATGAAATATGAGGGCGGCTTGCGCGCTTTCGTCCGCTTCCTCGATCGCACCAAGCATGCCTTGATCAACGAGCCGATCGTGGTCGAGCGGCAGCAGGATAAGATCTCGGTGGAAGCGGCTCTGTGGTGGAACGACAGCTACCACGAGAATGTGATGTGCTTCACCAACAACATTCCGCAGCGGGATGGCGGCACGCATTTGGCCGGCTTCCGCGCGGCGCTCACGCGCACGGTCAACACCTATGCCGCCGAATCCGGCATCGCCAAGAAGGAGAAGGTGGCTCTGACCGGAGACGATGCGCGCGAGGGCTTGACCTGCGTACTCTCGGTCAAGGTGCCCGACCCGAAATTCTCGAGCCAGACGAAGGATAAGCTCGTCTCCTCCGAGGTGCGGCCGGTGGTCGAGAGCGTGATGGCCGACGCCTTGTCGCAATGGTTCGAGGAGAATCCGGGCGAGGCGCGCAATATCGTGCAGAAAATGGTGGAGGCCGCGGTCGCGCGCGAGGCGGCGCGCAAGGCGCGCGACCTGACGCGGCGCAAGGGCGCGCTCGACATGGCCTCGCTTCCCGGCAAGCTCGCGGACTGTCAGGAGCGAGATCCTGCCAAGTCGGAGCTGTTCCTGGTCGAGGGCGATAGCGCCGGCGGCAGCGCCAAGCAGGCGCGCGATCGTGCCTTCCAGGCGGTACTGCCATTGCGCGGCAAGATCCTCAACGTGGAGCGGGCGCGCATCGACAAGATGCTGTCATCGGCCGAAATCGGCACGCTGATCACCGCGCTTGGCACAGGCATCGGCGATGAGTTCGACCTTGCCAAGCTCCGCTACCACAGGATCATCATCATGACGGACGCCGACGTGGACGGCTCGCATATCCGCACGCTCTTGCTCACGTTCTTCTACCGCCAGATGCCGTCGATCATCGAGGCGGGCAATCTGTTCATCGCCCAGCCTCCCCTGTACAAGGTGTCGCGCGGCAAGTCCGAGCGCTACTTGAAGGACGAGAAGGCGCTCGAGGACTATCTAATCGGCGAAGGCCTCGACGATGCGATACTGATCACCGGCGAGAATGCGAGCCGGGGTGGCGGGGACTTGCTCGACATCGTCGAAAGCGCGCGCAAGATCACCGGTATCCTGAAAGGTCTGCATAGCCGCTATCCGCGCTTCATCGTCGAGCAGGCGGCGATCGCCGGCGCGCTCGACGCGAAGCGGCTCAAGGACGGCAAGCACGCGCAAGCGGCGGCAACCTACATCGCCAAGCGCCTCGATGCCCTCTCGGAGGAGACGGAAAAAGGCTGGCACGGCGAAGCGCTCGCCGAAGGGGGCTTGCGCTTCTGGCGCGAGCTCAGGGGCGTGATGGAATCGCATTTGATCGATGGGCCGTTCATCGCCTCGGCCGATGCGATCAAGCTCGATTCCTTCGCGCCGCATCTCCAGGAGGTCTACGCCAAGGCGGCAACGCTCAAGCGCAAGGATTCAAGCCTTGTCGTGCACGGGCCGAGCGAGCTCCTCGATGCGGTGATGACGGCGGGGCGCAAGGGGCTCACGCTTCAGCGCTACAAGGGTCTCGGCGAGATGAACCCGGAGCAGCTGTGGGAGACCACGCTCGATCTCGAGACGCGCACCATGCTGCAGGTGAAGATCAAGGAAGGCGACGAGGCAAACGACATCTTCTCGCGGCTGATGGGCGAGGAGGTCGAGCCCAGGCGCGAGTTCATCCAAGAGAACGCGCTGCAAGTCGCCAATCTCGACGTCTAAGCCAACCCACGCCCTTTGGTGGGTCAAATCTTTAACATTGTGTCAATCCGGAACGCCTAGGCTTGGCCTAAGGCTTTCGCGTGGGGCGCGCGCTACCGCCGGGCATCGGCGCGGGGGCTCTCTTGGTTCGTCGATAAAGGCGGGGACACCATGGACGGCGCGCGGCGGAGCGCAAGGCCCGGCGGCAAGGGAAGCCGTGTCGAGCCCACCTTCGGCATGCGTCGCGGCTCGCCGCCACGGAGGCGTCCGCCGTCCCGCCGCAGCATTAGGCGGCCGAAGCGCCGGCTGAAGCGCGTCGTCGCCAAGCACCCCCTCCTCTACAAGGCCCTGCGCTTCACCCTTCTCGCGGCGATCTGGGGCACGATCGTGGTGGGGCTCGCCATGGTCTATTTCATCTCGAGCGTGCCCGACCCCATCATCGCCGCGCTCGACGACCGGCCGCCCAACGTCACCATCCTCGCCGAGGACGGCACGGTGCTCGCCGAGCGTGGCTTGCGCCGCGGCCATGTCAGACTCGACGTGCTGCCCCCCTACCTCACCAAGGCGGTGATCGCGACCGAGGACCGCCGCTTCTATTCCCATTGGGGCATCGACCCGATCGGGCTGGTGCGGGCGAGCTTCCGCAATGCCTCTGCCGGCACGGTGGTCGAGGGCGGCTCGACCATCACTCAGCAGCTTGCCAAGAACCTGTTCCTTTCGCCGCGGCGTACCATCCTGCGCAAGCTGGAAGAGGTAGTCTACGCCATCTGGCTCGAGCAGCGCTTCAGCAAGGACGAGATCCTCGAGCTCTATCTCAACCGCGTCTATTTCGGCGGTGGCACTTACGGCATCGAAGCCGCCTCGCGGCATTATTTCGGCAAATCGGCGCGCTACGTGACGCTGTCGCAAGCGGCACTTCTCGCCGGGCTGCTTAAGGCGCCGTCGAAATATTCGCCTAATCACAGTGTGAAGCTCGCCTCGGCGCGGGTCGACGAGGTTCTAGAGAACATGGTCGAGGCCGGCTATCTCAAGCCGGAGGAGGCGCGCGCGGCAAGCCAGCAGCCGCTGAAGCTGTCGGCCAAGGGCGACGAGACTGGTTACCCTTACGCCGTCGACTGGGTGGCTGAGATCCTCCCCGAATTCATCGACGACAAGGACAGCGACCTGATCGTCGACACCACCATCGACGCGGGACTGCAGCGCCAGGCGCAAGCGTCCCTCCGCGAGATCCTCGACGAGAAGGGTGGCGAGGTCGATGCGAGCGAAGGGTCGGTCGTGGTGCTCGACCCGCAAGGCGGGGTGAAGGCGCTGGTCGGCGGGCGCTCCTATTCGACGAGCCCGTTCGATCGCGCGCTGAGAGCCCAGCGCCAGCCAGGCTCTGCGTTCAAGCCTTTCGTTTATCTTGCCGCTCTCGAGAGCGGTTATACGCCAGACTCACGCGCCTATGACGGACCGACCACGGTGGCGGGCTGGTCGCCCAGGAACCATAGCGGCATCTATCATGGCGAAGTTTCCCTCAGAGATGCCCTCGCCTATTCGCTCAACACCGTCGCAGCGAGGCTCGGCGCAGAGGTCGGCGGCTGGCGCATCGTGCGGACCGCAAAGCGGCTCGGCATCCGCTCCAAGCTGCACCACAATCCGTCGATTGCGCTCGGCACGGCAGAGGTCAATCTGCTCGAGCTGACCGGAGCTTACACAGCCTTTGCCAATGGCGGACAGGGGGTGATGCCGCACATCATCCAGAGAATAAGGAACGGCGACGGCAAGGTGCTCTACGAGCGCCAGCGCTCGACCACGGGCCAAGTGATCGCTCTCACCTATGTGGGGGAAATGAACGACATGCTGAACACGGTCGTTGTGCGCGGCACGGGCCGGCGCGCGGCAATCCCCGGCCAGATCGCTGCCGGCAAGACCGGAACGACGCAGAATTCGCGCGATGCGTGGTTCATCGGCTACACGGCCTATTACGTGGGGGGCGTGTGGATCGGCAATGACGACGGCGCGCCCATGCAGAAGAACGTCACCGGTGGCTTGCTGCCGGCCATGGTCTGGCACGACGTCATGCTCTACGCGCATCAGAACAAGCCGGCGCTTCGCTTGCCTGGGACGCGCGAGCCGGGGTTCTTGGGCGTGGCGGCGAGACTTCCCTGGTCATCTCCCCAGGCAACGAGCGGGGACGAGGATTCGAGCGAGCCGCTCTATCGCCGCGTCATCAACATTTTCGGCGGCGGCGACGGTTAGCGCCTATTCGATGCTGCGCTTCGGCGAATAGCCGCGCGATGAGGGAAGCATCCCTTCGGCGCCATAGCGATGCAGGCTCGCACCGTGCTTCCTGAGCCACGTCCTCGCCTCTTCATGCCGCGGCATGGTGCGCTCGACGAGACCCCAGAAACGCGGCCCATGGTTCATGTGGCCGAGATGCGCGACCTCGTGTGCGGCGAGATAATCGAGCACAAAAGGGGGCGCGAGCACGAGGCGCCAGGAGAAAGACAGAGCACCAGAGGTCGAGCATGAGCCCCAGCGCGTAGTCTGGTCGCGTACATAGATGCGCTTCGGCGAAAGATCGAGGCGCCGCGCGTGCACCTCGACGCGGTTCTTGAGATCGAGATGCGCCTGGCGCTTGAGCCAGTCGAGCAGGCGGCGCGGCGCATGCTCCTCTTCGCCGGTGACGTGGAGACGCGGCAGCCGGCGAACTGACACATGCGCGCCCTCCGGCCAGGCGGGAGCGGCTTTCGCATCCTCTGGCTCCTCGATCCACACCACGCCACGACGCCGTACCGAGCCCGCAAAGCGGAGTGCGTGCGCGTAGCCGCGCAAGGGCACGATCGCGCCATGAGAGAAGGGCACGGGCTCAGAGAGGCCGGCAACGCGCTCTTTCAACCAATCGAGATGACGGGAAAGGAACTCATCGGCGTCGGCGAAGCTGGAATAAACAGGCATGGTCAGAACGGCACCGCGGCGCGCTTCACTCACTTGCAGGCTGAACCGCCTGGCACGCGCACTGCGCCTAAGCAAAATGGGAATGCCAAGCCCGCGGACCTTGACCTCGATGGTCTCGCCGCGACCAAAATTAAGTCGCTTAAGCATAGCTACGCTCCCTACTACCGACCGGTGCCCTCGAATCGGCGTCGGGTACAGTAGCACAGGGTTTTGCGCGAGCGCTCGCCTCTGCTTTAGGCAGCGCGGCCGAAGGCCCTCGCCAAAATTCCTCTACGCCGTTGATGTGTCTTGATAAAATTGCGGATTCGTGGGGCTATTTCCGCGCGGAAACGTGATCCGTTGAACACGCCATAATGGCCGACGCCCGGCTGGACGTAGTGCTCGCGCATGGAGGGAGCGAGGTTTTTGCACAAAATTTGTGCAGCGTAGGTTTGGCCGAGGCCAGAGATGTCGTCCTTCTCACCCTCGACGGTCATTAACCCAACCCGCTGGATCTGACCAGGATCAACCAGAATATTGCGGTGCACCATGAGGCCCCTGGGGAGCTTGTGCTCGAGAAACACCGTCTCGATAGTCTGGAGGTAATACTCGGCGGTCAGGTCCATCA
>JBLMXO010000251.1:0-7972 GCA_050257815.1 Actinomycetota bacterium | reverse complement strand
TTCCCATGCTGATGCTCAGGATCCTGGGGAACCCAGTGGCGAGCTGGGGCGAGGATTTCTACCAGGAGGGCATCGTCGTCTATCGCTGGCTTGGGATCGAGACGGCCTTCGTCATGGATCCGCAAGTGATCGAGGCCATCCTGCTCGATACGTCCGGCAGCTATTCGAAGCAGCCACTCAACGACGAGGTGCTGGGTGCCGCGATCGGCGGCGGCCTGCTCAGCGCCGAGGGCGAGGACTGGCGCTGGCAGAGGCGGCTCACGGCACCAATGTTCAGGGCCGAGGACATGCTCGGCTTTGTGCCCGCCTTCGCGGCGGCAGCGGAGACCATGCTCGAGCGCTGGAGCGAGGCCGGACCGTATGCGCTCCAGGAGATTGACCGCGACATGACGCGGGTCACGTTTCAAGCGCTCCAGAACACCGTCCTTGGCGCAAGCATCACCGAGGATGACCGGCGCTTCATCGAGGATGCGAGCGCGAAATTCCTCGTCCATTCCATCTGGAAGGTGGCGCTCTCCTCGCTCCGTTTGCCGCCCTGGATTCCCCATCCCGGCGCCCGCGCAATGGCGCGCGATGGGGCGACGATGCGGGGCGTTGCCGAGCGCGTGTTAATGAAAGCGCGGGAGAGCGGGGCCGACAGCAATAACCTTCTGCAACGACTGATCACAGCGCGCGATCCGGCGACGGGTGAGGCGATGCCCGATGAGCTGATCATCGACAATCTCGTCACCTTTCTGGTCGCAGGTCACGAGACGACGTCCCAAGCGCTGAAGTGGTCGCTCTATCTGTTAGCGCTGTTCCCGGAATGGCAAGAGCGGGTGCGCGAGGAAGTGCGCGGCGTGCTGAAAGACGGCGCTCCTGTCGGACGGGAGGATGTCGGCAAGCTTCTCTTGCTCGACGCGGTCTTCCAGGAAGCGATGCGCCTCTTCTCGCCGGTGCCGATCCTGATGCGGCTGACGACCCGTCCCGTCACGCTCGGCGGCTTCACGCTGAAAAAGGGCGCGATGATCATCGTCCCGATCTACGTGATCCATCGCCACCGCAAGCTCTGGGAGGACCCGCTCAGATTCGATCCCTCGCGCTTCTCTCCCGAGGCGAAGGCCGGGCGTCACCGCTGCGCCTATATGCCGTTTGGCGCAGGTCACAGGACCTGCATCGGCGGAACCTTCGCCATGGTCGAAGGCAAGACGATTCTCGCCACCATCCTCGCCAATGCGCGCCTCGAACTGCCGGAGGGTGAACAGCCGCTACCCTTTGCCCGCATCACGCTCCGCCCCAAGAATGGGCTCAAGCTCAAAGTGACGATGCTAGGCGGACGATTGGCTCAGTCCTCGACGTCGAGGGGTTCGGTGCCCGTCGGCTGACCGTTCCGATTGAGCGAGATCTTCTCGACGCGGGCTTCGGCTTTGCGCAAGAGGCCGTCGCAATGGTTCTTCAGCGCCTCGCCCCGCTCATAGATGAGGATCGAGGCCTCCAGCTCGACATCGCCCTTTTCCAGGCGCTCGACGATGCTCTCGAGCTCCTTCAGCGCCTGCTCGAAGCTCATCGCCTTGATGTCGGAATGGTCTTGAGTTTCGGCCATGGCCTGCCTTAGCCCCTTCCCCCGTCCCCGATCAAGAGGCGAGCGGCCGGTCGCCCCGCCTCAAGCGCCCATCAATGTCGCGACATGGACGGCCGTAGACCGCGCCAGAGCATCGAGATCGTAGCCACCTTCGAGCGTCGAAACGAGCTTGCCGCCGGTGTGTTTTTCGGCTGCCGCCAGCAGCTTCTCGGTCACCCAGGCGAAATCGCTCTCGACCAGCCTGAGCTGAGCCAGAGGGTCGTTGATATGAGCATCAAACCCAGCTGAGACGAGGAGGAAGTCGGGGGCGAAATCATTGAGCGCGGGCAAAATGCGCGTCTCGTAAGCATGGCGGAATTCCTCGCCGCCGTCGCCTGGCTTGAGCGGCGCATTGCAGATATTGCCGACGCCTGTCTCATCGACCGCACCGGTCCCTGGGAAGAGCGGCATCTGATGGGTCGAGCCGTAGAATAAGTCCTTGTCAGACCAGAAGGCGGCCTGCGTGCCATTGCCGTGATGCACATCGAAATCGACCACCGCGACCCGTTTTGCCCCATGGGCGGCACGGGCGTGGAGCGCGCCAATAGCCACGTTGTCGAACAGGCAGAAGCCCATGGCCCGCGCGGGCTCGGCATGATGACCTGGCGGACGCACGGCGCAGAATGCATTCTTAGCGCTGCCTGCCATGACCTGATCGACCGCATGCACAACGGCACCGGCGGCACGCAACGCCGCTTCCCAGCTTCCCGGCGAGACGATCGTGTCGGGATCGAGCCAGTTATGCTCGTGCTTCGGGATCGCGGCACGTACGCCCTCGACATAGCCTTGCGGATGCAGCCTCTCAATCGCGGAGAGGTCGGCGCGCGGTGCCTGCTCGCGGGCGAGATAGTGGAAGCGCTCGTCTTCAAGCGCATGCTCGATGGCGCGAAGGCGGTCGGCCCGCTCGGGGTGGCCGAAGCCTGTGTCGTGCTGAAGGCAGGCGGGATGGGTGAGAAGGAGCGTAGTGGTCATTCTTGGCTCGGGAGATTGTCCTGTTCATGAAGCATATGCACGGCTGACACGAGCTTGACCAGTCTGTGCTACATGGCGCGGGAAACATTGCTCAAGCTCGTTGCAACGCACCATGCCCATAGTCCCTGCCACGCCCGAAGCCATCAGAGAAGTGGCGCGCGCACTCGCGCGGGGCGAGACCATCGCGTTTCCCACCGAGACGGTCTATGGGCTGGGTGCCAATGCGCTCGATGGAAACGCGGTTGCCAAGATCTTCGCCGCCAAGGAGCGGCCGCGCTTCAATCCGCTGATCGTGCACGTGCAAGGACGCGAGGAGGCCGAGGTTTATGCCATCGTGGATGCCACGGCGCGTAAGCTCGCTCAGGCGTTCTGGCCGGGGCCGTTATCGCTCGTGCTTGAGAAGCGCGCTGGGTGCGGGATCGCCGACCTGGTGACGGCCGGGCTCGGCACGATCGCGCTCCGTGTCCCCGCTCATCCCGTCGCACGCGCGCTCATCGCCGCGGCAAAGCTTCCCATCGCTGCGCCAAGCGCCAATCGCTCTGGCCGCGTCAGTCCGACAACGGCGGCGCATGTGGCCGCTGAGCTTGGTGATATCCCCGCCTTTATCCTCGATGGAGGACCTTGCCGACTCGGAATCGAATCGACCGTGGTCAGCCTTGTGGGTGACGAACCGGTGCTACTCAGGCTTGGCGCCACACCACGCGAAGAGGTCGAGCGCGTGTTGGGGCAGCGGCTTGCACTCGCCATGCCCGACGCGCCGATCGCTTCACCGGGTCAGCTCACGACCCATTACGCGCCCGATACCAACCTCAGGCTTAATGCGACATGTGTCAGCGCTGACGAGGCGTTGCTCGCCTTCGGCAAGAATCCGCCGAAAGGCGCGCGTGTCACCATCAACCTCAGTGAGCGGGCGGACGTCATTGAGGCGGCCGCGAAGCTGTTCGGAGCGTTGCGTGAGCTTGATCAGGCGAGCGTGAGCGCGATCGCCGTGATGCCCATTCCCAACCGTGGCCTCGGCGAGGCCATCAACGACCGCTTGCAGCGGGCGGCTTGCGGTACCCCGCCGAGCCGCGCTAGCGATCAGCTATGACGCGTGAGCTAAGCCATAAGCGCCCGAGCCAAGAGACGCTCGACGCCTTCGTCCGCATCGTCGGCGAAGAGCACGCGATCCGCGATGAGGGGGCTATGACGCCCTATCTCGTCGAATGGCGTGACCGCTATCGCGGCAAGGCCGCGCTCGTGCTGAAGCCCGGCGATACTGGTGAGGTGTCGGCGATCCTCAAGCTCGCCAATGAGACACGCACGGCAATCGTGCCGCAGGGCGGCAATACCGGGTTGGTCGGCGGGCAGATCCCGTTCGAGACGGGAAACGAAATCGTCGTCGCGCTCGAAAGACTGAACCGCGTGCGCAATATCGACCTTGCCTCCAACTGCATGACGGTCGAGGCGGGGCTCGTTCTCGCTCTCGCGCGCCAGGTGGCAGCCAATGCCGGGCGCCTATTTCCCTTGAGCCTCGCTTCTGAGGGGAGCTGCCAGATCGGCGGCGTGCTAGCGACCAATGCCGGCGGCGTCGCCGTGCTTGCCTATGGCAACGCGCGCGATCTCGCACTCGGGCTCGAGGTCGTGCTCGCGGACGGCGGCGTGTGGGATGGGCTGAAGTCGCTGCGCAAGGATAATTCGGGCTACGACCTCAAGGACCTCTTCATCGGCTCTGAGGGCACGCTCGGCATCATCACTGCCGCTGTCTTGCGGCTCTTCCCCAAGCCAGCGGAACGCGTGACCTGCATGGCGGGGCTCTCTCTGCTCGAAGCCGCTCCTGATTTCTTCACCCGCGTCTTGGGTCGCGCTGGGCCGGCGCTCACTGCCTTTGAAATCATGCCACGCATCGGGCTCGATTTCGTGCTCCGCCACGCGAGCGACGTGCGCGACCCCTTTCCTTCACCTCACGCCTGGTATGTCCTGTTCGAGCTGACAAGCCCGCGTGAGGGCGAGGAGTTGCGGCAGCTCGCCGAGACGGTTCTCGATGACGGACTCAAATCGCGGGAGATCGAGGCGGCAGTGATCGCCTCTTCGCTTGTCCAAGCCGACGCGATGTGGCGCTTACGCGAGCTGATGAGCGAGGTGCAAAAGCACGAAGGCGGCAGCATCAAGCATGACATCGCCGTGCCGGTGGCGCGCATTCCCGAATTCGTCGCCCGCGCCGACCAACTGGTCGAGTTGATGATCCCAGGCGCGCGACCCGTGCCGTTCGGCCATCTCGGCGACGGCAACATTCATTACAATGTGAGCCAGCCGCCCGGCATGGACCGCGCCATCTTCCTCAGCCATTGGGAGGCGCTTAACGCCGCGGTGCATGAGATCGTTATCGATCTTGGCGGCTCGATCAGCGCCGAGCACGGCATCGGGCGCATGAAGCGCGATCTTCTGCCCCACGTGAAGCAGGCGATCGAGCTCGAGCTGATGCGCAAGATCAAGGCGGCCTTCGACCCTAATGGCATCCTCAATCCGGGAAAGCTCTTGTGATGAAGCGTCTCGAAACCGACGAGCTGTGGACCGCGATCGACAACTATATCGGCGACCATCTCATAGGAAAGGACGCAGCGCTCGATGCCGCGCTCGCGGCGAGCGTAGCGGCCGGTTTGCCGCCGATCAATGTCGCGCCCAACCAGGGCAAGCTCCTGATGATGCTGGCACAGATGATCGGCGCCAAGCGCATTCTCGAGATCGGCATGCTTGGCGGCTACAGCACGATTTGGCTCGCGCGCGGACTCGCCCCCGGCGGCCGTCTCATCACGCTCGAGCTCGATCCGCGTTGCGCAGAGGTGGCGCGCTCCAATCTCGATCGCGCGGTTCTCGGAGACGTTGTCGAGATTCGCGTCGGCAAGGCGCTCGACACGTTGCCAAGCCTTGCCGCAGAGGCGCCATTCGACCTCATCTTCATCGATGCCGATAAGCCGCGCACGCCCGATTACTTCACTTGGGCAATGAAGCTCTCGCGCCCTGGCTCGCTGATCGTCGTGGACAACGTCGTGCGCGAGGGCGCGATCCTTGATGCCGACAGCGAAGATCCTCATATTCGGGGTACTCGCCGCTTCTACGAGCTTGCCGCCGCCGAACCTCGCGTGAGCGGCACGGCGTTGCAGACGACCGGCAGCAAGGGCCATGACGGCATCGCCATCTTGCGCGTCATCGCCGCGTCTTAGTCAACTACTCCGCCACGTGGCGAACCCGGGACGCCAAGACGTCGCTGGTCGCCTGATCCATGATGGCGATACCGCGCTCGATTTCCTCGGTACTGACCGTCAAAGGCGGTGCGATGCGCCAGATCGCCGCCATGGCGCCGATGGCGGTGATGTTCATGGAAAGCCCGAGCTCCATGCAGCGCTCGGTGACGGCGCGGCCCGTGACGGCATCGGGCTCGCGCGTCTCGCGGTCCTGCACCAGCTCAACGCCATAGAGCAGGCCGAGCCCGCGCACATCGCCAATGATCTCGTGCCTCTCCTGCAGGTATCGCAAGCCGGCAGCGAGCGTATCGCCCATCTCAACGGCGCGCGCCGTCAGGCCTTGCTCCTCAATCACACCGATAACCGCCAATCCAACCTGAGCAGGTAGCGGGTCAGAGATATGCGAGGTCACATGGAGAAAGCCTTTGGCGTGGCAATCGCTCTCGATCTCCTCGGAAGTGACCACGGCCGAGAGCGGCACACCGCCGCCGAGCGTTTTCGACAATGTCAGAATATCCGGCACAACATTGAAGTGCTCGAAGGCGAAGTTCCGTCCCAGCCTGAACGCGGTCTGCGCCTCGTCGAAGATCAGCAGCATGCCGCGCTCATCGCAGCGCCGCTTCACCTTCTGCCAATAATCCTCCGGCGGGACGATGACGCCGCCGGCACTCTCGACCGGCTCGGCGATGAGCGCCGCGAGTGAGCCCGTCGACTGTGCATCGACCATGTCGAAGCCGACGTCGAGGCAGGTGCCGTCGCAAGTATCGCGGCAGTGCCTCACCGGACAGCGATAAGCGTTGGGGGCCGGAATGGCGAGCGAGCCAGGCAGCATCGGTCCATAGCCTTTGCGGCCAGCGAAATAATTGACGGCTTGCGCGCCTGAGGTCATGCCGTGCCACGCGCCCGTGAAGCCCACCACCTCGAACTTACCGGTGTGGAGCTTGGCCATCTTCAGTGCAGCCTCGTTCGACTCGCCTCCGGTCGAGAGGAACATCGCTTTCCCGAGCGAGGATGGCAGCATCTCCGCGAGCCGCCGCGACAGCTCGACGACGGGTGGGCTCAGCATACCGCTGAAGAGATGCAGCACGCCGGCCGATGCCTCGGCGATTGCCTCAACCACACGCGGGTGGTTATGGCCGAGCGTCGCGCACATCTGACCGGAGGTGAAATCGAGCAGCTCACTGCCGCCGGCGTCCCAAATCAACGTGCCGCGCGCTTTCACGATGAGGCGCGGCACGAAGGCCATGCCGTAGCGGATCAGGTGCTCGTCCCAAGGTTCATTGCTGTTCTTTGGCACCGAGAGACTCCTCTTTGCTCAGCACGAGGTCCGCTCGCTAGAGCAGCGTCTGCTGCAGCGGCTCCTGGATGCCCGGCTCGTCGCGCTTCGAATCGTTGATCTTGGGATCGAGCTCGATCGCCTCGAACAGAGCATCGGGTGCTGGCCGCAAGAGCTTCGCCGCGGCCTCGGGTACCGTGCTTTTGACGTCGAGCCAAGAGGCGAAAGCCTCCGGCGGCAGGACCACGGGCATACGGTCGTGAAGTCGAGAGACGGTTGCGTTAGCCGGGCAGGTCAAGATGGCGATGGTGTCGATCTCGTCCCCCTGCCCGTCCCGCCATCGCTCATAAAGGCCGGCAAAGGCGATCAGCTTCGGCTCTTTCGGATGCAGCAAGAAGGGACGGCGTTTTCCCTTAGGGCCGGTCCATTCGTAGAAGCCGTCGGCAGGAATGAGGCAATGTCGCCAGCGCATGGCATTGCGAAACGAGGGCTTCTCCAGAACCTCCTCGGAGCGAGCGTTGATGAGGGTCGGAAATTTTTTGGGGTCCTTGACGAAGGACGGCAACAGCCCCCAGCGCATGAGCCGGAAGCGGCGTACACCTTCCCGGTCTACGCAGACGACCGGGACGGGTTGCGTCGGAGCGATATTGTAGCGCGCGGGGAAATTCGGCGTGTCGGCATAGCCGAAATAGGCGCGTACGGCCTCGGGCGGAGAGGTCAAACTATAGCGCGAGCACATGCTGCAATGCACCGGAGTAACACTTTGGCAATCATAGTGGGGCAACACTCCACCCTGAAGCGATTGCGTCCACTTAATAACGAAGCTGGCTGAAAAGAAGCGCGATCTCCGGCCTATGGCAAACCCTGAGGATGTAAGCCGAGAAGATATCGTCGCAGCCT
>JBLMXO010000250.1:0-2805 GCA_050257815.1 Actinomycetota bacterium | reverse complement strand
TCGTTGGCGGCGATGAGGCGACCTTGCATCTGGCCGCCGATGCAGGCGAGTGCGGCGGCGGCGAGCACACCCTCGGGCGCCCCGCCGACGCCCATATAGATGTCGATTCCCGTCTCGAGCGGCTCGGTCACGTGGATGATCCCGGCGATATCCCCATCGCTGATGAGCCTGAGCGCGGCGCCTGCTGCCCGCACCTCCTCGATGAGCTTGGCGTGACGCGGTCGGTCGAGGATGCAGACGGCGATTTCGCTCACCGGCACGCCCTTGGCGAGCGCGAGCGCCTTGAGGTTTTCGGCGGGAGAGGCGTCAAGGTCGACCAGGCCATCGGGAAAGCCTGGGCCAATGGCGATCTTCTCCATATAATAAATGGGGGGCACCTTAAGCAGGCTGCCGCCTTCGGCGAGTGCCAGCACCGACAGCGCGTTAGGAAGCGCCTTGGCGCAAAGCGTCGAGCCCTCTACTGGATCTACGGCGAGATCAACGCGATGGCCTGCGGGCCCCCCAGCCCCGACCGTCTCGCCGATATAAAGGAGCGGGGTTTCGTTCTCTTCGCCCTCGCCGACCACCACTACGCCCTCGATCGGCAGGCGCGCGAGCTCGCGATACATCGCGGTGGCCGCTGCCTCGTCGGCGGCGACCTCATTGCCGCGCCCGCGCCACAGCGCAGCGGCAACGGCGCTCGACTCGGTGACCCTGACAATGTCGAGCGCCAGCGCGCGGTCGAGCTCGCTCTTGGCCGCGGACTTCAACACGTCCGTTCCTCCCTCCCCGCAAGCGATCCTTGACGCCGCATGTCGGGGTACACCTTACTAACATATTCAATATCACAGTTTTTCGATACGGATCATCTGCGGCTTCGCATCCACATGACCGTCGCGCTCGATCCCGGCCAGCGCCTTGCGGATCGCTGCCTCCGTGGTCTGATGGGTAATCATCACCACTGCTGCGGGAATTCCCTTGTGCCGACGGTTAATGCCTGGAAGCTCCGCCGGCGCTCGCCGCTGCACGATGCTTTCAATTGAGATCCCCTGCTCGGCCATGCGGCTAGCAATCGCGGCAAAGGCGCCGGTGCGGTCATATACTGAAAGCCTGATGTAGTAGCCGCCCTCGTGCGCCCGCATCTGCGCCTTCTTATAGGGCTTCAAGTCTTTGGCAGTGACACCGAACGGCGGCAGGATGTTGCCGCGGGCGATATCGATGAGATCGCTGGTGACTGCGGACGCCGTAGCCGGACCGCCGGCACCGCGCCCGACCAGTACGACCTCGCCAACAAAATCGCCGTCGACGGCGACACAATTCAATACGCCATCGACTTCGGCAATCGCGGTATGTTTCGGCACCATGGTCGGATGCACGCGCTGCTCGATGCCGCTTTCGGTGCGGAGCGCCACGCCGAGCAGCTTGATGCGATAGCCAAGATTGTCGGCCGCCTCGATATCGGCGGGAGTGATCGACTCGATCCCCTCGATGTAGACCGCCTCGAAGCTCGTGCGCGTGCCGAAGGCGAGGCTGGTTAGGAGCGTGAGCTTGTGCGCGGTATCGAAGCCGCCGATGTCGAAGGTGGGATCGGCTTCGGCATAGCCTTGCGCCTGAGCTTCCTGCAACACGTCGTCGAAGGTCCGGCCCTCGCGCTCCATCTTCGTCAGGATGTAGTTGCACGTGCCGTTGAGGATGCCATAGACGCGGGTAATGTCATTGCCCTGCAAGCTCTCGCGGATGGCCTTGACGATGGGAATGCCGCCCGCCACTGCCGCCTCGAAGTTGAGTGCGACGCCGCTCTTCTCGGCGAGGGCGGCAAGACTGGCACCATGATGGGCGAGCAGCGCCTTGTTGGCAGTGACGACATGTTTGCCAGCGCGAAGCGCGGCCTCGACGGAGTCCTTCGCTATCCCCCCTTCGCCGCCCATCAGTTCGACGAACACATCGATGTCGGGGTCCTCCGCGAGCGCGACGGGATCCTTCGCGCGGCGGAACGAAGAAATGTCGACGTTGGGGTTCCTCCGATGCTCGAGCGTGGATACCGCGACGACGTCGATAGGCCGTCCGGCGCGCACGGCGATGGAATCGCCGTGTGTCGCGAGAAGCTGTAACAGACCGCCGCCGACGGTGCCGACGCCGGCCAGTCCGACCTTCAATCCGTTGCCCATGGAGAAGTTCAGAACGTCCTGTTCGCCTTGGAGGCAATGGGAATGACGTTATGCAGGGTCTTGGCCGATTCAGAAAGGAATTTGCGAATATTGCGCGCGGCCTGGCGAATGCGCTGCTCGTTCTCCACGAGAGCGATGCGCACATAGCCCTCGCCATACTCGCCGAAGCCGACGCCAGGGGAGACCGCGACGCCTGCCTTCTCCAGCAGGAGCTTGGAGAATTCGAGGCTGCCGAGATGGGAGAACATCTCGGGGATCGGGGCCCAGGCGAACATCGTGGCTGGCGGAGATGGAATGGGCCAACCGGCGCGGGTCAACGCATCGACCAGGCAATCGCGCCTGCGCTTGTAGATGGCGCGGATCTCCTCGATGCAGTCCTGCGGCCCGTTGAGTGCCGCGGCGGCTGCGACCTGAATCGGGGTGAAGGCGCCGTAGTCGAGATAGGACTTCACCCGCGTCAGGGCATGGATCAGCCTCTCGTTGCCGACAGCGAAGCCGACGCGCCAGCCAGGCATGGCGTACGTCTTGGAGAGCGTCGTGAACTCGACGGCAATGTCCATGCCCCCGGGGATCTCGAGGATCGAGGGTGGCGGCTCGCCCTCGAAATAGATCTCCGCGTAAGCGAGGTCTGAGAGCACGATCAACTCGTGCTTCTTGG
>JBLMXO010000249.1:0-3162 GCA_050257815.1 Actinomycetota bacterium | reverse complement strand
GAATTCGCTCAGGGCCGCGATTTGGCGCTTTAACCGCAGCACCGTCACGCCCATGTCGGCTGCGACCTCTTCGATGGCCTCGTCGGTATGGGGCAGGAACTCGTGCAGCGGCGGATCGAGCAGCCTGATCGTCACCGGCAGTCCGGCCATGATGGCGAACAGCGCGATGAAGTCCTGGCGCTGGGCCGGGAGCAGCTTGGCGAGCGCTCTGCGCCGTCCTTCGGGATCCTCGGCGAGGATCATCTCGCGCATGGCGAGGATGCGGCTCTCCTCGAAGAACATATGCTCGGTGCGGCAGAGCCCTATGCCCTCGGCGCCGAAGGAGCGCGCCTGGTGCGCATCTGCCGGCGTGTCGGCATTGGCGCGCACGCGCATGCGCCTGACGTCGTCGGCCCAGCGCATCAGCCTGGTGAAATCCTCCGACAACGTGGGATGGCGCATCGGCACGCGGCCTTTGATGATCTGCCCGGTCGAGCCGTCGATGGTCACCACCTCGCCTTTGTGCAGAAGCGTGCCGCTCGCCGACAGCGTCTCACGCTCGAGGTCGATCTGCACCGAGGAGGCACCGACCACACAAGGCCGCCCCATACCGCGGGCCACGACAGCAGCGTGGCTCGTCATCCCGCCGCGCGTGGTGAGGATGCCAACAGCCGAATGCATGCCTTGCACGTCCTCTGGCGAGGTCTCGATGCGGGCGAGGATAACGGTGTGGCCTTGTGCCTTGAGGTGCACGGCCTCGTCGGCATCGAAGACCAGCTCGCCGGTGGCGGCGCCTGGAGAAGCTGGCAGACCTTTGGCGAGAACGATGCGGTCGGCCTCGGGGTCGAGCGTCGGATGCAGCAGCTGGTCGAGCTGCGCCGGATCAATGGCAAGCACCGCCTCGTCGCGGCTGATCAGCCCCTCCTCCGCCATGTCGACGGCGATCTTGAGAGCGGCCTGAGTAGAGCGCTTACCCGCGCGGGTTTGCAGCATGAAAAGCTTGCCTTCCTGCACCGTGAACTCGATGTCCTGAAGATCGCGGAAATGGGCCTCGAGCGCGGCGCAGGCGCGATTAAGCTCGGCGAAGGCTTCGGGCATTGTCGCTTCAAGCGAAGGTCGCTGCGTGCCCGAGCCCTTGCGCGAGACCTCGGTCAAAGGCTGCGGCGTGCGCAAGCCTGCTACTACGTCCTCGCCTTGCGCATTCAGCAGATACTCGCCGTAAAGCTCCTTCTCCCCGGTCGAGGGGTTGCGTGTGAAGACGACCCCGGTCGCACTATTGTCACCGCGATTGCCGAACACCATGGCCTGGATGGTAACGGCAGTACCCCAACTATCGGGAATGTCGTGCAGACGTCGATAGGCGATGGCGCGCGCGTTCTGCCACGAGCCGAACACGGCGGCGATGGCGCCCCAGAGCTGATTGTGCAGGTCTTGCGGGAAGGGCTCGCCGAGCTCCGCCTCGACGAGGGTCTTGTAGCGGCCGACGATCGCAACCCAATCCTCCGCCGAAAGCTCAGGGTCGTATTCGAGACCTTTGAGATTTTTGAAGTTCTCGAGAATCTCCTCGAACAGCTCGTGATCGATGCCGAGCACAACGTCGGCATACATCTGGATGAAGCGGCGATAGGTGTCGTAAGCGAAACGGCGGTCGCCTGAGCGATTGGCGAGGCCCTCTACGGTCTGATCGTTGAGGCCGAGATTGAGCACGGTGTCCATCATGCCAGGCATCGAAGCGCGGCTGCCCGATCTGACCGAAACCAGCAGAGGGTTCTCGACGTCGCCGAATTTCGTGCCAGCGATCCGGCCTACGCTCTCGAGCGCATCGCTCACCATAGGCTTGAGCTCGTCCGGCAGCCTCCGCCCGAGTTCGTAATAGACGGCGCAGACCTCAGAGGAGATGGTAAAGCCGGGGGGTACGGGGAGACCGAGCCGCGACATCTCGGCAAGATAGGCTCCCTTACCGCCGAGGAGATCGCGGTCGCTTGCCGAGCCATCGGCGTGCCCGGCGCCGAAGGTAAACACCCATCTCGGCTTGGTCGCTAATGCATGTTCGCTGTCGTTCATGGCTCGGGCTCGCTCGATCCTGCCCTTGTAGCCGCCTCGGGCGCGCGACACAAATCAGCGAGCAGAAACGGGGTGAAGCCCGAGCTAACCTCGCCGCGGGCGGGCAGCGCGGATGCGGCAATGGGAAATCCAGTCGCCGCTTTCAACGGGCTTCGCGTAGCGCGGGATGCACCTCAGCGCATAGACGACAGCGAGCCTCGTGCCGCCGCGCTCGAGCTCGACCTCGATCTCGACAGGCCCATACACCGAGCTGATCGCATCAGTCTCGGCGCCCTCGTACATGTCGAGTGCGGCCTTCAGCGGGCTCGCCGGCTGAATGATGAAGACTTCGCCCAAGACGCGCGTTCGATGCTCGGGCGTGAACGTGGCACCGGGGTAATAGCCGAGATCGTAAAGGACTCCCACCGCGCGCGCCTTGCCGAGCAGCTTAGCGCCCGACCGGAGGCGCCGCGCCATCGGGTGCGGGCTCTCAGAACGAAGCGTGCCGTAGACGAAGAGGTGGAGATCAGGCATCGGCTGCTTCCACTTGAAGGGCCTCGCTTTACTCTAATTGCGGGGTGTGATGGAAGGCGGCATCAATGGTGAGGGAGCAACCCATGACCATCGAACTCAAGATGCTCGCGCTTAGCATCGTGCTCGGCCTCGTGCAGATCGTCCTCTCAGATCAGAGCAAGAACCTGCAGCATGGCTATCGGTGGGGGGCGGGGCCGCGCGATGAGCCGAGGCCGCAACTTACTGGCATCGCCGGACGGTCGGAGCGCGCGCTTGCGAATTACCTAGAGACGTTTCCGCTCTTTGCCGCCGCAGTGTTCATCGCGCACGCGGCTGGGCGACATGATTGGATGACGATCTTCGGCTCGCAACTCTATTTCTGGGCGCGAGTCGCCTACTTGCCGCTCTATGTCTTCGGCGTCGTGCTGGTGCGCTCGCTCGCGTGGAACGTGGCAACGCTTGGGATCGTCCTCCTACTCTTAGCACTGGTGCTCTGAGCGTCAGCCTTCGATCTTGGAGAAGTCGGCGACGGCAAGCGTGGTGGCGCGGATGCGGTTGAGTAGGCGCAAGCGATTGGCACGGAGCTCGGGCTCGGTCGCGTTCACCGTGACATGGTCGAAGAACTCA
>JBLMXO010000248.1:0-2713 GCA_050257815.1 Actinomycetota bacterium | reverse complement strand
TCGTCGCCGGGCCGATTGGCTATTTCCTGGTCCTCAGGGGACAAACCTTCGCCGGCCATGCCTTGGCCCATGTCGGCTTCACCGGAGCCACGGGAGCCATTCTCGTCGGCCTCTCCCCGTTAGCGGGCCTGGTGTTCCTCACCGTTATCGCCGGTATCGCCATGGGGTTTCTTGGCGAGCGTTTGGCGCAACGCGACGTGGCCATCGGTATCATCCTTGCGCTCGCGCTCGGGCTTGGACTTCTGTTCTTGCATTTCTTCACGTCCTTCGCCACGAAGGCGACAGCGCTCTTGTTCGGCAACGTGCTGGCCGTGGACACGGCCACAGTACGGACTTTGCTGATCCTCGGTGTGGTGAGTCTCGCCACGCTCGCCGTCATCTCGCGGCCGCTTCTGTTTGTCAGTGTGCAGCCGGAACTTGCGGTGGCGAAGGGCGTGCCGGCGCGGGCTTTGTCGGTCATATTCTTGGCGATCGTCGCGCTCGCGACCGCTGAGTGCGCACAGATCGTAGGCGTCCTTCTCGTCTTTGCCCTGATGGTTGGGCCGGCGGCGACGGCGCAACGCCTCACCAAGAATGTCACAAGCGGATTGGGTCTGGCTGCGGCGCTGGCGCTTGCGGATGCCTGGCTTGGCCTCACGCTTGCGTTCTATACCGACTGGCCGACCAGCTTCTGGATCGCGGCCTTGAGCGCCGCCGGATATTTCTTGGCGATCCTCCCATGGGCGCGCTGGCTGCCGAGGCGAGCCACGATCGGAACTGTCACCACGCAATCGTCGGTTCCCACGGCGCTCGCCCCAACCGACAGCCGGCCGGTGTCTTGATCCCAAATTCTGCTCAATCCTCTCCCCCGCGTAGCGGGAGGGGATTATGCTTTTCCTTATGATCTCGCTTCGGGCATTGCGTTGGGTTGCGGTCGCAGGGGCGATGCTGCTCGTTGCGGTCGCGGCGGATTCGCTCGTGCCTGTGAGCCTTGCGGTGCGGCTTGGGCTGCATTGGCTGATCGAACATTTCCTCGCTTATTTCGTGGTCACGCTCCTTTTCTGTCTCGCCTGGCCGAGGCCTTTTCTCGTAGCGGGCTGTCTCATGGTCGTCGCGGGCGTGATGGAGGCCCTTCAGGGGCTGACCGCCGACCGGATCCCCGACCTTGCAACCGCCTTCTGCGGGGCCGCGGGGGTGCTGGTTGCGGCGCTTTTAGCAAGTGTCGTGACAGATCTGTGGCAGGCCTGGCAGGCGCGAGCGTAAGCCGGCCGGCGCCCCTGGCGCGTTTTGGTGAAATCTGCTCTATCCTTGCGGCATGATCAGCTCGACCAGGCGCCATACCATCCCGGTCAGGATCGGCAACGTCACGATCGGCGGCAACGCGCCCATCGTCGTGCAGTCGATGACCAATACCGATACGGCCGACGTCGAGTCGACGACCAAGCAAGTCGCGGCGCTGGCGCGGGCAGGCTCGGAGTTGGTGCGCGTTACCGTCGACCGCGAGGAGGCGGCGGCCGCGGTCCCGCACATCCGCGCGCGGCTCGACATCTTAGGGATCGACGTGCCGCTCATCGGTGACTTCCACTATAACGGCCACACGCTGCTCAAAGAGTATCCCGCCTGCGCGCAAGCCCTCGCCAAGTACCGCATCAATCCCGGCAACGTCGGCTTCAAGGAGAAGCGCGACAAACAATTCGCCGAGATCGTCGAGATCGCAGCCAAGAACGGCAAAGCGGTGCGCATCGGCGTCAACTGGGGAAGCCTCGACCAGGATTTGCTGACCCGGCTGATGGACGAGAATGCGAAAGCGACCGAACCCAAGGACGCGCGCGAGGTTATGCATGAAGCGATTGTGCAGTCCGCGGTCTTGAGCGCCGAGCGCGCCATCGAGCTTGGCCTTCCGCCCCAGAAGATCATCCTCTCGGCCAAGGTCTCGGCCGTGCAGGACCTGATCGCGGTCTACTTGATGCTCGCTGCGCGCTCTGACCTTGCGCTCCATCTTGGTCTTACCGAGGCGGGAATGGGGTCGAAGGGCATCGTCGCCTCATCGGCCGCGCTGTCCGTGCTGCTACAGCAGGGAATCGGCGACACGATCCGCATCTCGCTCACGCCCGAGCCTGGCGGCGACCGCACGCTCGAAGTGAAGGTCGCGCAGGAGCTGTTGCAGAGCATGGGCTTCCGGAGCTTCGTGCCGCTGGTCGCCGCGTGTCCCGGGTGCGGACGCACCACCTCGACCACGTTCCAGGAGCTCGCCCGTGACATCCAGGATTTCATCCGCAACGAGATGCCGGAATGGAAACGCCGCTATCCCGGCGTCGAGACGCTGAACGTTGCGGTGATGGGCTGCATCGTCAACGGGCCTGGCGAGTCGAAGCACGCCGATATCGGCATCTCGCTTCCCGGCACGGGCGAGGCGCCGGCAGCGCCCGTGTTCATCGACGGCAAGAAGGCTGTGACCTTGCGCGGGCCGACCGTCGCAGCGGACTTCAAGCAGATGGTGCTCGACTATATCGAGCGGCGATTCGGCCAAGGCGCGATCGGGCGCAGCGCGGCTGAGTAGGAGGCATCGATGCGTTGGGCGTGGTTTGCGGTCCTTGCGGTCCTTCTTGCGTCCCCTATCGCCGCCTCATCGGCGCGCGCGGAGGATGAGCCATCGGACGAAGCGCCTGATCCCTGGCTCGGCTGCTGGACCCGCGTCTATGACGCGACGCATCTTGCCAAGCATCCGAAGCAG
>JBLMXO010000247.1:0-4591 GCA_050257815.1 Actinomycetota bacterium | reverse complement strand
AGGGGATCGGGTCTTCGGGGAGGTGAAAGTCAGGCGCATAGGCTTCGCGCGCGACTTGCCAGAAATGGCGCCACTGCGGCCGCAAGTCCGGGCGCCTGAGCTCGGCCTCGAGCCAAGCGACGTTGCTCTCGGCGTATTCCCAGGCGGTGAGCCGATGAGCCCGAGGCAGCGCGCAGAACAAAGGGAGGAGATTGGGACCAGTGCCGACGTCGACGATGTCGAGCTCGGCGCCAAGCGGCGGCGCCCCTTTCATCGCCGCCACGGCGAGGCGAATGACGTGGTCGTCGTCGGGATGTGGATCCCCGTAATAGTGCTGGAAATAGGCCTCGGAATCGAACTCGGCCCAGCGATAGTCCGCGTTGCGCGACGGTTGTCGCGCTCGCTTATCCGGCGAAGGTCTCTCGGTCGACAAGAGCGGGGCTCCCCGCGAAGCGGTTCAGCTTGCTTCGCGATCTTCCCTGGCAAATCCGGAGGGCTAGTGTCTAGCTGTTTATCGCCGCGCGGTGCTGTGAGGGACCCGGCGGAGTGCGGCGCGAATGGAAGGTCTTCAGAAACTCGACCATCGCCTCGGCACTCAGAGGCCGCGCGAAATAGAACCCTTGCAGCTCGGTGCAGCCGAATTGCTTCATCATATCCGCTTCGAACTCGGTCTCGACGCCTTCGGCGACGATGGCCATGCCCAAAGCACGGCCGAGACTGACCACCGATTTGATGATCGTTCGCGTCGAGTCGATCTCGGCGATCTTGGCGACAAACGAGCGGTCGATCTTGATCTTGTCGAATCTGAAGGTGCAGAGATAAGAGAGGCTCGAATAGCCGGTGCCGAAATCGTCGAGCGCGGTCTTGAAGCCCATGGCGCGGATGGCATCGAGTATGGCGGCAACGCGGTCGGTCGCCTCCATCATGACGTCCTCCGTAATCTCGAGGACGAAGCGGCGAGGATCGACCTCGTGCTCGCCGACGAGCCTGCGCAACGTGCCCTCCAGATCGACATGACGCATCTGCACCGGTGACAGGTTCACCGATACTTCCAACGTGGGCCACTTCTTGGCGTCGATCATCGCGCAGTTGAGCACCCACTCGCCGAGGCTCGGCAGCAAGCCCGCATTTTCGGCGATGGGAATGAATTCAGCCGGGGACATCTCGCCGTAGATGGGATGCTCCCAGCGCAGAAGCGCCTCGACGCCGACGACCGCGCCGGTCTGACACGAGACGATCGGCTGGTAATGAAGGTCGAGCGCGTCATCCTCAAGAGCGTGGCGGAGGGCCAATTCGATCGACCGCCGGTGTTCGACCTGCTCGGCCATCTCGGCGCAGAACAGCACGGCGCGGTCGCGGCCTTGATTCTTAGCCTCGTACAGCGCGATGTCGGCGTGCCGCATCAACTCGTCCGCGGTCGTTCCGTTTTCCGGGGCGATGGCAAGGCCAATCGAAGCGGTTACGCGGATATTCTGTCCTTTGACGCTGAATGGCGATTCGAATGCGTGGGCGATGCGCTTGGCGAGAGTCCCCGCAGCCTCGTGCCCCGCTGGAGCGCACAGAATAGCGAACTCGTCGCCGCCAAAGCGCGAGAGAAAGTCTTGCGGCCTCAGCCGTCCGACCAGGCGCTGGCCCACGGCCGCGATCAATTGGTCACCTGCCTCGTGGCCGAGCGTATCGTTGATGTCCTTGAAGCGATCGATGTCGATGTAGGCGGCGACCGCGCGCTGACCGTTACGCTTCACCATCGGACTGTTGAGGAAAGCCTCGATCTTCTCGACCATGTGCACACGGTTCGGCAATCCGGACAGCGCATCGTGCTTGGCTTCGTGCCTGGCCTGTGACTCGCTGCGCTCAAGCGCGGTCGATGCGCGCTTGAGGCGATTGAACATGGTCTTCGACAAGAACCAAGCCGCCAGCACGCCAAAGGCGACGAGCGGAAGAATGATGGTGAGAAGAGCCGCGCCGGGCTTGCGGTTTACCCAGCTCAGATAGCCAAGCAACTTTCCATCATCGCCAATGAAGGGCTCGGAGACGACCCCATCGATCCCGGAAGGCTGCGGCTCCAGTTTCAGGTCGCGGAGGAGAAGCGACTGGCCGATCTCGGAAATAAATTCGTCGTCGATATAGGTGATGCTGAGGAGGAGGTTGGGCGTGCCTTTGAGCAGGCTCATGTCGATATTTGGCACGATGGTCATGCCGGCAACGACGGCGGGGCGTCCGTTGACCGACACGATATGTCCGGCCCAGCGCGCGACGTGGATGCCCTCAAGGACTTTGTAGTGGATCTTCGACTCGCTGAACATGTCGGGACGCGGCTTCAGACGCGAGTGGTCGTCGTTCCGTATCTCGGCTATCAGCGGCGCGAGTTCAGGGCGGCGACTCTCAAACGCCGAGCGGTCGAGCCGCTTCCCATCCGCAAAAGCATAAAGCGGGCGATCCTTAGCGTTCAGGATATAGACTTCATCGTGGCCATAGGTCTCGGTGAGGAAGATGCCGAAATTGGCGTCGGTGAATTCGTAGTCGATGGCCTGGTCCGTAATCTTGACAACCGGATCGTCCCACCAGGCGATGCTTTTCTGCTCATTGAGGGCGCGCGCGATGCTCTGGTTTAGAGCGTTGGCGAGGACGGTGCGCTCGCTATCGGTCGCCGCCTTGTTGGCCGACCATCCGGCATAGGCAATGATGGCGAGCAGGAGCACGCCGAAGAATGCAATCGCGACGCCGATCATCGCGATCAGGCGCCTGAGGTCTCCACTGATGTGATCGGCCCGTTCGTTGTGTGACACGCACTCACCCGTTCTCATTTTTGTTCTCGAACGGAAATTTACCTATCGCTGCACCCGTTAAACTCCAGTTTGCGGCGAGGGAAAAATATTCGCCGGCTCATGCCCTTATCGCGAGCGCACTAGATCAGAAGCAACCAGAAAAGGCCGGAAGTGTCTTATTCTGATACGATCTAGATCATCCGAGTACAGTCTTTTTCATCTATCGCCTTGCATTTGAATTGCATTGTTCCCATTTACCCTTTATTAACTGTGGTCTCCTGGGGAGGCCCCGGGTGTTGAAGTAGCGGCGACTCGATATCGTCAGGATTCCGAGCTCAGCATGGCGCCCAATCTCGTCATACGTTCGCGGGCGGATAGCCCCGAATTGCAGAAGGCTGCTGCCGCGATCGAGCATGCCGCCTGGAGCGACCTCGGCTTCCTCAACTACACGCGCGCTCACTACGAACATTATGGCGATCTACTCGAGGCCTATCCCGAGTATCAGCTCTGTCTCGTCGATTAAGACACGGGCTATCCCGTCGCCGTCGCCAATAGCGTCCCGATCGTCTGCTCTTCACCAGAGGACCTCCCGCCCGAAGGTTGGGACTGGGTCGTCGAGACCGCGGCGCGCACGAAGAATACACCCGCCAATATGCTCGGCGCGCTAGCCGTGTCGGTCCCGGCCGTGCATCGGTCGAAGGGCTATGCGCGGATGATGATCCGTGCGCTGCTCGAACTTGCCGACACCAAGAACCTTAAAGGGGTCGTGGTGCCAGTGCGACCATCGGCCAAAGTGAACCACCCCTGGGTGCCTCTACGCGACTACATCTCGTGGACCGATCACAAGGGACGCATGTACGATCCTTGGCTGCGCAGCCACCTCGCGAGCGGCGGAAAGATCGTCGGCCTCGCCGAGCGCTCGATGGTGGTGCATGAACCGCTGCCTTTCTGGGAGAGCTGGTCGAGGCAGCAATTCGAGGCATCGGGCTCGTATGCCCTTGAAGGCGCGATCGCGCCTATCAAGATTGACGTCGATCGCGGGATTGGCACTTACGAAGAGCCTAATGTCTGGGTGGCCTACGCCGCCTGATCGGCCCGCGCACTGCAATTCTCTGACTATTTCTGCCGGCGGCAGATGACCGCGCGAGCGTGACCCTTTAGCATCGGCAATCTTGGCATGGACTTTAGACCCAATGCACTTCGCCTTGGTCGCAAGGCTCGTCATCCTGCTTTTCGTCGCCAATGGGGCGCCTTTGCTGGCGAAGGCGATGCTAGGATCCCGCTTCGACCGGCCGCTCGACGGCGGGGCTCTGTTTCCTGACGGGCGCGCCTGGTTCGGAGCAAGCAAGACAATTCGAGGTGTCGTGGTTGCGCTGGTCGCCACGTCGTTGGCAGCGCCCGTGCTGGGATTTCGATGGGAGGTGGGCGTCATCGTCGCCATGGGCGCTATTGCCGGCGATCTGTTCTCGAGCTTCATCAAGAGGCGGCTGGGACTTGCCTCCGGCACCATGGCGCTGGGACTTGATCAGATTCCCGAGTCGCTGTTCCCGCTGCTTGCAAGCCGCCTCCTTCTCCCCGTTGGATTGCTCGACGTTCTTGCCGGCGTGGTCATCTTCACCTTGGGGAATCTTGCCGTCTCCCGCGTTCTGTTTCACTGCAATATGCGCGACACGCCGTATTGAGATGTGATGCCCGCTAGCGCTCCACCCCGAGCCGGTGCAAAGTGATCTCCGGCGGGCAATTGAAGCGTACGGGTACGACGGATGAACCGGCGCCGACCGCGGTGTAGCCCACCATGCCATGATATTTCCATGCCCCCGCGCCCATGCTTCGCGGCAAGACTG
>JBLMXO010000246.1:0-3253 GCA_050257815.1 Actinomycetota bacterium | reverse complement strand
GCCATCGAGTTCATGGACCGGCCGGCGATTCATGTCTGTGAGCATTTCGTCGCCGCCGGCTATCCGCTCGACGTGGAGGCGCTGCTCATCATCGAGGTCGAGGGCTCGGAGGACGAGATCGATACCCTGCTGGAGAGGATCAGCGAGATCGCGCGCGACTATAATCCTGTGACTATGCACCGGAGCCAGAGTGCCGAGGAAAGCGCGAAGATATGGAAGGGACGCAAGGCGGCCTTCGGTGCCATCGGCCAGTTGTCCGACTATATCTGCATGGATGGGGTGATCCCGCTCTCCAAGCTGCCCAAGGCGCTCGACGAGATCGGGTGGATCTGCCGCAAATATCGCTTCGACGTGGCCAATATCTTTCACGCCGGCGACGGCAACCTGCACCCGCTCATTCTCTACAACGCCAACGATCCCATGCAGCTCGAACGGGTCGAGCTATGCGGTGCCGAGATCCTAAAGCTTTGCATCTCCTTGGGCGGCTGCCTCACGGGCGAGCACGGCGTCGGCATCGAGAAGCGCGAGCTGATGCAGGAGCAATTTACCGACGCGGATCTGGCCCAACAGATGCGGGTGAAACAGGCCTTCGATCCGGACTGGCTGCTCAATCCAGGCAAGGTGTTCCCGCTGGAAGGACGTGAGGTCCAGTGACCGGAACAATGCGCCTTGGCTTTCACGCTCCCGAAACCGTCGAGGAGCTGTCCCATCTCGTCGGCGAGGCAGTGGACACGCGCACGCCGCTCGAAGTGATGGGCCGGGGCACCAAGCGCGAACTCGGCCGTCCGGTGCACTCAGGCGCCGTGGTCTCTACCGAGGGCCTGATGGGCGCCACGCTCTACGAACCGAGCGAGCTCGTGCTCTCGGTTCTCGCCGGAACGCCGCTCGGCAAGATTGAGGAACTTCTCGCCGAGAATGACCAGATGCTCCCCTTCGAGCCGGTCGATCTCGGCCCCGTGCTGGGCTATGGCCCGGGTCAGGCCACGATCGGTGGCGTGGTCGCCACTAACTACTCGGGGAGCCGGCGTATCCTTTCCGGTGCCGCGCGCGACCATGTGCTCGGGGTGACCGCGGTCAATGGGCGAGGCGAGATCATCAAGGCCGGCGGCCAAGTGAAGAAGAATGTCACCGGCTACGATGTCGGCCGCGCGCTTGCGGGATCGTGGGGCACTCTCGCCATCATGACCGAGATCACGCTCAAGGTGCTCCCTGCGGAACCAGAGGTGCGCACCGTTCTCTGTTTCGGCTTACCTGACGCGACTGCGGTCGAGGCCATGTGCCTTGCGCACGGCACGCCGTTCGAGGTCTCGGGTACGGTGCACATCCACCCCGAGCTTGCCCAGCGTTTCACCGACGAGGGCATTAGCGGCGCCGGCACCTCCGTCACCGCCATCCGCGTCGAGAATCTTCCAGCCTCGGCCCGCTATCGCGCCAACCGGCTCCGACACATGCTCCAGGCCTATGGACCTGCGCTCGAGCTCGAGACCGGGAGGAGCCGCCTGTTCTGGAACGAGATGCGCACGTTGCGCATGTTCCAGAAATCGGACCGTCCACTGTGGCGCATCTCGATTGCACCGTCGAAGGCGCCGAAGCTCGTCGCCAGCATCGCCCGCAAGATCGAGGTGAGGCCCGTCTATGACTGGTCCGGCGGTCTGATCTGGCTGGAGACGCCGGCTCTCTCCGATGCCGGAGCAGTCGAAATCCGCCGCACCCTTGCCGAATTTAGCGGGCATGGCACATTGATCCGCGCCGATGCGGACTCGCGGGGGGTGATTGAGGTGTTCCAGCCGCTCGATCCTTCGCTCGCGGCGCTGACGGCGCGGGTGAAGCAGGCCTTCGATCCTGCCGGCATCCTCAATCCCGGCCGCATGTATGAGGGGCTCTAGGCGGGACCATGCAAACCAATTTCAACTCGCTTCAGCTCGCCGACCCGACCATCAGCCGCGCCGATGCAATCCTCAAGCGCTGCGTCCATTGCGGGCTGTGCACCGCCACTTGCCCAACCTATGTGCTGACCGGCGATGAGCGCGACGGCCCGCGCGGGCGCATCTACCTCATGAAGCAGATGTTCGAGACGCGCGAGGTCACCGCGTCGACCGTCTATCACATCGACCGCTGCCTCTCCTGCTTCTCCTGCATGACCACGTGTCCTTCGGGCGTCGACTACATGCATCTCGTCGAGCTTGCCCGCACGCGCATCGAGATGAAGGCGCACCGGCCGACCTCCGAGCGCGCCTTGCGCTACATCCTGAGCAAGGTGATGCCGAACCCCAACACGTTCCGCCTCGCGCTTCTGCTCGGCTGGATGATGCGCCCCTTCCGGGCGCTCATTGCGCGCATGGGTCATCTCCATACCGCCTCGGCGCTTGAGCTCGTGCCGCGGACGAGGATGAGCGCCAAGCTGACCAAACCGAAATCGGCGATCGGCACCGCACCCAAGGCCAAGCGGGTCGCGTTGATGCTCGGCTGCGTGCAGCAGGTGCTCGCGCCCGCGATCACCGAGGCGGCTATCAGGCTGCTCAGGCGCCACGGCGTCGATGTCGTCATCGTCAAGGACGAGGTCTGCTGCGGCGCGCTCGTTCATCACCTCGGTCGCGATGAGGCGGCGCGCGACGCCGCGCGACGCAATATCGACGCGTGGACCGCGGCGATGCGCGAAGGCCTGCTCGACGCGATCCTCGTCACCACATCGGGCTGCGGCACGATGGTCAAGGATTACGGCAATTTGCTCGCGCGCGACCGCGGTTATGCCGAGCGCGGGGCTTACATTGCCGGGCTCGCCAAGGACATCACCGAATATATAAGTGAGATCGGGCTGATGCCGCCGGTGATGTGGACCGGGCTCAAGGTCGCCTATCACGCGCCCTGTTCGTTGCAGCATGGTCAGCGCGTGGACACGCTTCCCGTGCAGCTTCTCAACCAGGCGGGCTTTTCGGTGGCCGAGATTCCGGAAGGCCACCTCTGCTGCGGCTCTGCCGGCACTTATAATTTGCTCCAGCCGAAGCTCTCTAACGAGCTTCGCGAGCGCAAGCTCAACAATATCGCCAAGGTCAATCCCGACGTGATCGCCACCGGCAATATCGGCTGCATGATTCAGCTCAGGGAGGCTGACGCCCCCTTCGTCCATACCGTTGAGCTGCTCGACTGGGCGACCGGCGGGCCTCCCCCCGAGGGACTCGGAGAGCTGAAGAATAGCGGGCACGAGATCGAGACCCTGGTCGAGATGGCGAAAGAGGGCCTTCTCGTCGACTAG
>JBLMXO010000245.1:0-3339 GCA_050257815.1 Actinomycetota bacterium | reverse complement strand
GACCGGGGGCTCCGGCGGCAGCATCTCCAAATTGCCCTCTGGAATGACGAAGTATCGTGTTCATGAGGCTGCTCCCGCCGCGAAGCAGTGAAGATTGAAGGCGAGCTAATTCCCCAAGGTCGTCGGGTTTTATCCTCTACGTCCTTGCGGTTTTCCGATCACGTCTGCTTGTCGCCACGGCTTGACGGAATGGAGGGGCCCGCCGCACTCAGCACAACACAGCCGACGCGCAAGCTGATCAAGCGTGAGGCCCTTCGAGATGTGCGGAAGCCAACTCATCGGGCGCATGCGCGTCATGCGGCAACGCGGGCAGAAGCACTCAATGTGAGTGTAGCCCTCAGCGGCGGTGTCGGTGACCCGACCCTGATGGGGCCGGTGGTCGCGGTGCCGCTCGTGGTCGGCGAGGCGCCTCGCGGCGCTGAACCGGCCCGCGACTATTTAATACCAGTCCCGTCTATCCCACCGACGATGCACGCGGCGAGCGTGGCCCCAGTACGGCCGGTAATACCGATAGCCGTAGTAGCCGTAATAGGGCCGGTAGTAGTAAGGGTAGTAGGAATAGTAGCAGCAAGGCTGGTAGTAGTAGCCGCAACATCCTCCCCATCCCCAGACTACCACGCGAGCTTCAGACGGCTTCGATTGCAAAACCAACGCGCTGAGGGCAATTACAGCCACTGCAAGTAGGTTTCTCATTGGGAACTCCGCTCTCCGCTGGCCGTCCCCAAATTAGCACATGCCAATCACTGGCCCCTCTAGGCGAATGAAAACAGGGTTTACGGGAATGGGGCAGCGCCGAGCATTTTAGCCCCTCCGCCCTTGTGGCTTTCCGAGCACATCTACAGCCGCACCCGGCAAACCGCATTCGGAGGTGGACCTTGGCCGCTGGAAGTGGGAAGGCCGGCCGCCTGGGCCGCTCTTGCGGTAAGTGGCGTTTACGCGACCTCTCGCCAAGTTGCGCCAGATCAAGTTTGAAAAAGGACACCGGGCTATAGTGATTCCCGCGGTTCGCCGTACCGCGATGTCATCCAGGAAGCGTCGGTCCGTCTCCTTCCCGACGCCGGTTGAGTGAAAGGCGCCTCTCGGGACATCTCGAGGGGCGCTTTTCTTTTGGCATCGCCCGCCTTCCACACCATGGTCAGCCGTCCGAAAGAACCAAGCGACAAACGGCGCCGTTCTCTTGCTAGAATGGTGCATAGGTCCAGGGGGAGGCTGCGCATGCTTAAGCAAGTCGTGCTCGTGACTGGGGGCGCAAGCGGCATCGGGCGCGAGCTTTGTCTTTCCTTCGCCCGTCACGGGGCAAGCATCGGCCTGATCGATCGCGACGAGAGCAAATTGGATACGCTCGCCGGATCGTTGCGCCAGTCGGGGGTGCAATGCGCGACCGCCGCGGTCGATGTCCGCGAGCGCGAGCGCCTGCACGGCGCCATCCACGAAATCAAAGGCGCTCTCGGTCCAGTCGACGTCTTGATCGCCAGTGCCGGGATTTGCCGGGCCTCGACTGTCGATGATTTGAGGATCTCACATTTGGAGGAGATCGTTCAGATCAATTTTCTCGGCACGGTGTACGCCATCGAGGCCGTGCTGCCGTCGATGCTCGAGCGCGGGTGCGGCCACATTGCCGGGATCGCGAGCATGGCAGGTGTGCGCGGCATCCCATTCGAGCCCGGCTATTCGGCGAGCAAGGCCGCGGTTGCCGCCTATCTCGAAAGCCTCAGATGCGAGCTCAGGCCGCGCGGGATCACCGTCACCACGGTCTTCCCTGGCTATGTGCAGACGCCCTTGCTCGATGAGATCAACGGCATGATGGGTTCGGATATGTCAGGAGGAAGGGCCTTCACATCGACCGCTGCCGCGGAGCGCATCATCGCCGGCCTCAAGCGCCAACGATCGTATGTCTCCTTCCCCACGTCGCTCTGGCTCAGCGTTCGCCTCAGTCAGCTCATGCCCCCACGCTTTTACGATCGCGTCATGGCGCGCATGTTCAGTCGCTTTGCCATTGCCCGCGGCGACCGTGTGGCATGAAGCGTGGTCCCGCCTAGCGCCGGGTTTCCGGGCGAGAGAGCAGCTTCTCGGCGATCATCCAATCGATGCAGCTTCTCAGCATGGTCTCGACCGGCACCACCTTATAACCGAGCTCGCGGATCGCCTTTTCGCTGCTGCAGACGATGCTGGCATTGACCATCACCGCCGATTCCTCGGAAATCCACGGCTCCTTGCCCGTGATCCTCGACATCAATTCCGCGACTCGGCCGGCGAAGCGCAGGACCGGCGCTCTCCCGACCATCGTATTGGGCGGCGTGCCGAGTATCTCGCACACCAGCCGCACGATCTCTGCGTAGGACTTGTCGTGGCCGCCGAGCAGGTAATTGTGTCCCGTCCGCCCGCGCTCGGCCGCGGCGACATGTGCCCGCACCACCTCGCCGACATCGGCATAGCAGGCGCGGCCCGGCGGAATGCGGAACAGCTGCCGGTTGGCGGCCAAGCGGATGAATCTCGACCACGTGCTCCAATCGTAGGGGCCGATGACATTAGCCGGATTGAGGAATACGGCATCGAGCCCCTGTTCGATTCCTTTGCCGACTTCATCCTCGGCTGCGGTCTTCGAGCGCTGGTAATAGAAGCTGTCTCTCCCGAGCTTCGGCGCGGTCTCGTCGAACGGCTCCGATTGCATGCCGTAAACGGAAACCGTCGAGGTGTGCACGAATTTCTTGGCGCGCTTGCTAAGCGCAGCCGCCACCATGTTGCGCGTACCTTCGACATTGGTGCGCCATTGCCTCTCCCTATGGCCCGACCACAGGCTGACGTCGCCCGCGACGTGAAAGACGGCATCGACCTCCTCGGGCATGGCGCGCTCGATCGAGGCCGCGTCCTCGATCTCTCCCTGCACGAGGCGGACGGGATATTGCTTCAGCTCGTTGAGCCGCGAATTCGCGCGGTGGAGAGCGACGACCTCCCATCCCGCTTGCGACAGATGCTCGATGAGGTTCCGGCCGATGAAGCCGGTGCCACCCGTGACGAAAGCAGTCTTGTTCGGCATGGCGCGCGCTCCTTAGCCTTGCCATTCCCTAGCGAGTTGGATCAGAAATGAGGCCGTCACGATCCTAGTTGCAACCTTGGCCTGGAACAAAGTCGCCATGTTCTCACTTATTACCCGCACTCATGTCACGGGACTGTCCGGCCGAGAGATTACCGATTTTCTCTCGACGTGCGACGATGAGGCTTTTCAGCGCTGGTGGCCTGGTACCCATTTCCATTTGCACACCGTCAAGGGCACGCCCGGCACTGTGGGAAGCGTCATCTTCATGGACGAGATGATCGGTCACAGGCGGGTGAAAGTGA
>JBLMXO010000244.1:0-10767 GCA_050257815.1 Actinomycetota bacterium | reverse complement strand
GATCGACGAAGATGCAGGTGAGCTGATCGCCGATCGCCTCGTGGATGAGGAGCGCGGCGACGGCGGAATCGACGCCGCCCGACAGCCCGCACACGACGCGGCCTTCGTCCACCTGCGCGCGGATGCGCTGAACTTCGCTCTCGCGGAACTGGGCCATGCTCCAATCGCCGGTGCAGCCGGCGATCTCTCGCACGAAGTTGGCAATGAGAGCAGCGCCTTTCGGCGTGTGCACCACTTCGGGGTGGAACTGCACGCCGTAGAGCTGGCGTGAGTCATCGGCGATGGCGGCGAATGGCGCGCCGGTCGAGATGCCGACCGCGCGGAAGCCGGGCGGCAGCTTGGTCACCCGGTCGCCGTGGCTCATCCACACCTGCGCACGCTCGCCTTCTTTGAACACGCCGTCGAACAGCGGCGTCTCATCGATGATCTGAAGCTCGGCGCGGCCGAACTCGCGCTCGTGTCCCGCCTCCACCTGGCCGCCGAGCGCCGCCACCATGGCCTGCTCGCCGTAGCAGATGCCGAGCACGGGCACGCCCGCGTTGAACACGGCTTGGGGCGCTTGCGGCGTGCCGGTCTCGTGCACGGATGCCGGCCCGCCGGAGAGGTTGATGGCGCGCGGTCGCACGGGCCCGAGCGCCTCTTCCGCCTTGTCGTACGGCACGATTTCCGAATAGACGCCCGCCTCGCGCACGCGGCGCGCGATGAGCTGCGTCACCTGGCTGCCGAAATCGACGATCAGCACCCGATCTTGCGTTTTGTCCGGCATGGCAAGTGGTTATAGCAGCGTCTTTGAGTCGGCAATGACTCTCGGTGTACCGCCCACAGGTGCTATGGGTTAGGTGCGATGACGGGGAAGACCGAGGATCTGGCCGTGTTCGAGGAGCGCTTGCGACGCGACATCGAGGCGTATCACGCGAGCGCGCTCGTCTATACGGCGGCGAAGCTCGGCCTTCCCGACACGATGGGCGAGCAAGCCTGGACGGCAGAGGAGCTTGCCGGAGTGCTCGGCGCATTGTCCCCTCATCTCTATCGTTTCTTGCGTGGGCTGGTCACCATCAGCATCTGCGAAGAGCTAGGCGACGGACGCTTCAAGCTCACGCCGGGCGGCGCATTGCTTCGCTCAGTCTCGCCATCGCCTGCCCACCTCGACAAGAAGGTGCAGATCATCGTCGAGCAATATTGGCGCCCCTGGGCCGATCTCCACTCCGTCCTCAAGACGGGAGAGCCGTCCTTCGATCATGTGTTCGGCGCGAGCGTCGCAGAGTGGCGGAAGGCGAACCCTCAGCAAGGCGAGATGTTCGAATCATATCTCGCGGCGCAAACCTTCGACCAAGCCGCTTCCATTCTCGAAGTGATGGAGTGCGCGGCCGAGGCCAAGACGGTCGCCGATATTGGCGGCGGTTGCGGGGCGCTGCTAGCTCCTCTCCTAATCGCCTTCCCGCATCTCAAAGGCGTACTGCTCGACAAGCCGCCAATGATCGAGATGGCGAAGGCCTTCCTCAAGGTCTTCGATCAGTTCCGGTTTCGCGAGCGCATCGATCTCGTGGCGGGCGATTTCTTCGCCGGCGTGCCCGTTAAAGCCGATCTCTATCTCCTGAAGGGCGTGCTCCAGCAATGGGATGACGTCGACGCCGTCGCCATCTTGCGCAATTGCCGGAACGCGATGCCCAAAGATGCACGCCTCGTCATCATCGAGCGGCTGATGCCGGAGCGCGCCGCAGATGATCCCGCCTCGGTCATACTCGATTTGCATATGATGATAATTACCGGCGGGCGCACGCGCAGCGGCGATGAGTTCAAGCATATGCTCGAAGCTGCGAGCCTCATATTTTCGCGCGTGACACCTACGACCTCAGGCCTTGCCCTTATCGAGGCGGTTCGCGGCTAGGCTCGGCGGCTGGCCGGACAGCCTCGCCTGCGAGGTCCTTCACATAGATGACCTTGCCGTCGCCGGGCGCGTAAAAGTCCGGCAGCCGCGCTTCCTCGACGAAACCCATTTGCTGATAGAAGCCGCGCGTCGGCGCATAGCGGTCGGACGAGGACGTATCGACATAGATGTGCTTGGCGCCCGACTTGCGCATGGCGGCCTCGGCGCGGGCATAGACCTGCGCGCCGAGCCCCTTGCGCTGCTCTTCCGGCGCGACGGCGATCCAGAACAGATCGAAAGAGCCTTGCGTCCCCTCGACCGGCCCGTAGCAGGCATAGGCAACTAGCGCCGCGCCGCGCTCGGCGAGCACGAAATGATAACCTGAGCGGATACCCTTGGTCAGGCGCTCGGTGACGAGCTCGCCGGCGATGTCCACCTCAGAGGTGCTGAACATGCCCGTGCTTGCCACCAGCGAACGCACGCGGCCCACGTCCTCTGCCATCACCGCGCTTCGCCAATCGAGCCCGTTGCGATGAGGCGCCCTCGCCGTGCCGTTGCCGCGCGCAAGCGCGGGCGCGACTTGCCGCGAAGCCGAATGGCCGGTCGCAAGTCCAGCAAAGAAGTGGCGTGCATTCGAGCCCAACGTGCGCACGCGGTAGCCGCCTTCCTGCACCACGAGCGTCGGATAGCCCTGCTCGCCGATCATGTGCCCGAGCTGCTCGAAGTCGCGTGCCCGGTTGGACCACGTGCCGGTGGGATCTCCGCGCGCCGTGTCGAGGCCGAGCGAGACGACGAGAAAGGCCGGCCGGAAACGCCTGACGCGGCGAAGACCCTCCGCCACCGCGCTTCGATGATGCTCCGGCGTGAGGTGCTCCGGCAGCGGGATGTTGAGATTGTAGCCGGCGCCGGCGCCGGTCCCCGTCTCGTCGCGGAAGCCGGTGAAATAAGGATAGGCGAAGCTCGGATGGCCATGGATCGACACGGTCAGCACGTCGGAGCGCGAATAGAAGATCTCCTGCTGTCCGTTGCCGTGGTGATAGTCGATGTCGAGGATAGCGACCTTGCCGTAGCGGGCAAGCAGGTTGGCGGCGATCGCGGCGTTGTTGAAATAGCAGAAGCCGCCGAAGGTGCGCGTCTCGGCGTGATGGCCCGGCGGCCGGACAAGCGCATAGGCTAGCTCTGCCCCTTCGAGCACGCGCTCGGCCGCCGTCAGCGCGCAATCGACGGCGCTCCGCGCGGCGAGATAGGCATTGGCGTTCAGCGGCGTGAAGGTGTCGATGCAGTAATAGCCGGCAAGCACCGTCTCGTCCTTCGGCGCCCGCGCCGGGTTCCGCGTGGGGAAGACGTAAGGATAGATCGACTTGCGCGGACCGGCCATCAGACAGGCCTTGCGGATGTAATCTACCAATCGCCCGTCATGCACGGCGCGGATATGCCGGTCGGAATAGCGCTTGGCCGGAACCTTCTCGAACAAGCCTGACGGATCGAGCTCGGCCATGATCGAGCGGATGCGCACCGGCGCCTCGACATAGCCCCGGTCCTGCACGTGATGGATGGTGTGGTCGTCGTTCAGAACGAGAGCGATGCGCTGCTCGCCTGGCTTCCTCACCGCGCCTTTGACCGCGCGCCGCGACTTGACGTAGCGCGGCTCGCGCAACTTGATCGGATCGTCGGTGATCGAGTTGACCACCATCTGGACATAGTCGGCCGGCAATCCGTATTTCCGCTCAAGGATCGCGCGCACGACCTTCCGCGCTTTGTCTCTGCTCGGCAGGTCGCCCGCGCCGAGGGGATCGAGCATGAGATAAGGCGGATCGGTGACGCCCGGCGTCACCGGCGTCTCATAGGCGGTGTTGACGATCGGCCGCGCGCCGTAGCGCTCGTAGAATTTCAGCCGCGCCGCATTGTTGGCCCTGATCTCGGGGTTGGGGCTGAGCGCCGGATCGTCGGGCAGGCTCTCGAAATAGAGCTGGGTGCCAAGAGCACGCGCCTCCTCGCGAACGCGCTCGTAAAGCGTGGCGCCGATGCCCTCCCCGGTCCTTCCCAGAGCGGTCGAAATGATCTCGAGATAGGAGAAGCCGATATCCGGCGCATGCAGCAGAAGCGCCACGCCGAGCGTCTGGTCGCGCGCATTCTCGGCGACGAATAGCCGCGAGACGAATTTGTGCTTGAGCGGATTGGCGAGCTGCTCCGGCAGCTTGGCGATGTCGTAGTCGGGCATCGCCGGGAACTGCTCGCGCATGATCTTCTGCGCGGCTTCGATGGCCGAACGGTTCGCTGCGGTGGTGGCGTCCGCTACTTTGCGGATACGGAGCATGGAAGATGCGAAAGCACGTCAGGCGGTGGCGCGCAAGGTTCCAAGCGAGGTCTCGACGATTCTCCTGATCACCACCTCGTAGGAATAGCCGCCCTCCTTGGCCGCGGCGGCGAAGCCCGCATCGGGGCTGAGGCAGGGGTTCATGTTCACCTCGAGGATCGCAGGCTCGCCCTCCCCGTCGAGGCGGAAATCGACGCGCGCGTAGCCCGAAAGCGCGAAGAGCTGCCACGCGGCGAGCGCAAGTCCCTTGAGCTTGGCCGCAAGCCCGGGATTCTCGGCTTCCACGCCGAAGCGGCGCGGCGTGCCAATATAGGCTTGGCTGTCGGGCGCCCACTTGGCGTCATAGCCGACGATCTTCGGCGCCTCGGCGAAGCCCTCGAAGACGATCTCGGCGATGGGCAAAACACGCGGGCCGATTGGCCCATCGAGCAAAGAAAGATTGAACTCGCGGCCATCAAGATAGCCTTCCGCGAAATGCTCGGTCTTCCAACGTGAGTTTCGCTCGGCAATGGCGCGCGCCGCATCGACGCCGCGCATCACTGACGTTTCGTCGAGTCCGAGCGAGCCATGCTCCCATACCGGCTTGACGATGACGGGAGCATTGGGATCGAGCCCGCTCCCGTCCTCCGACCATGAGGGCGTCGGCAGACCGGCATGAGCGAGCTTCAGCTTGGTGCCGATCTTGGACAGCGTGTCGAGCCAGGTGCTCGTGCCGCAGCCGGTGTAGCGCAGCCCGAGCGCGTCGAGCCGCGCCGGAACCATGGCCGCGAGCCTGCCGTCACCATCGACCGCATCAACGAGATTGAATACGGAGAGAGGCCGGCGCGGCGGCAAAGCGTCGAGCGCGCCGAGATCGGGCGCGAGCGTAACGATCTCGGTGGCGAACCCGAGCGCTCGAAGCGCGCCAGCAACCGCCTCGGCAGCGACGATGGTGTCGGTCTCGTCCGGGCGGCTCTTCGTCGCCGCATGCACTACCGGGACGAAGCCGCGGGCGGCACCCATCAGGCGCGCTTCCGCTCCTGCTCCTCACCGGACCGAGCCAGACCATAGCGGGCAAGTCCGACATCGAGGATCATGCCGATCAATTGCGTGAACTCGATTCCGTTCTGCGCCGCGAGGATCGGCAGATCCGAATGCCACGGGTTAAGCCCGGCAAGCGGGTTCGCCTCGAGGAAGTACGGCTCGCGATTGACGTCGGAGCGGAAGTCGATGCGCGCGGCATCGCGGCACTCGAGCGCGCGATAGGCCTCGAGCGCACGTTCTCCGGCAAGGAGAGCCTCGGGATCGGTCGCCGGTGCATAAGTGACTAGCTCCTCGCACAGCTCCTTGTTGTGCAGCGAGTAGACATTGGCCTCGGCATTTTCGCGCAGCAAAATCTCGCACACGCCGACAACACGCGCGTCAGCGCCGTTACCGACGATGCCGACCGTGAACTCGCGGCCCGGCAGATAGTGCTCGACCAGAGCCGACTGCTTGTAGCGTTCGATCACGCGTGTCACCGCGGCCTCAAGCTCGGCGATATTGTGCACCAGCGATGCAGCCTCGCAGCCTTTGCCCGTGCCTTCGGCGAGCGGCTTGACGAAGGCCGGGAAGTCGGTCCAGCCGGCAAGCTCGGAGGCAGTCCTCTCGGCAACGGCAAACGCCGGCGTCGGCACACCCGCGTCGCGGACGAGCCGCTTGGCCACGCTCTTGTCGAGAGAGGCCGTCATCGTCAGCGGGTCGGAGAAGAGATAAGGTTGATCGAACAGCTCGCACAGCGCAGGAACCTGGGCCTCGCGCGAGCGGCCCTTCAGCCCTTCAGCAATCGAGAACACGAGGTCGAAGCGCTCGCCAGCGACGAAGCGTGCGGCGAGTGCCTGGCCGCGCCCGACTCTGACCGGCTCGCACCCGAGTTTTTCGAGCGCACCGGCAAGCGCATCGATCGTGCCGACGCTATCGAACTCGGCGATCTCCTCCTCGGAGTAGCCGAGCGCGCGATAGTTGTCACGGAGATCGTAGACGAGAGCGAGACGCATCAGCCCTGACCTCCCTCGAGAGCGCGGTCAGTGCCAACCGTCCCGTCAGGATCGGTATAGCGATAGGTGTTGCCCTCGAAGTTGCGCAGGATGAGGTCGTCTCCCTCGCGGCCGACGACATAATCCGGGAGCAGCGGGATCTTGCCACCGCCACCAGGCGCATCGATCACATAGGTCGGCACCGCGTAGCCGGTGGTGTGGCCGCGCAGGCCGCGCATGATCTCGAGCCCCTTATCGACGCTGGTACGGAAGTGCGAGGATCCCGAGATCGGGTCGCACTGATAGAGGTAGTAGGGGCGCACGCGCCGCATCAGGAGCCCGTGGAACAGCGGCTTCAGCGTGTCCACGGAATCGTTGATGCCCTTGAGCAGTACCGTCTGGCTGCCGAGCGGGATGCCGGCGTCCGCCAAGCGCGCGGTCGCCTCGGTGACCTCTGGCGTGAGCTCGGTGGGATGCGTGAAGTGGATGCTCATCCACAGCGGATGATGTTTCCTAAGCACCTTGATCAGCGAGCGGGTCACGCGCATGGGCAGCACCACCGGCACCTTGGTGCCGAGCCGCACGAACTCCACATGCTTGATGGCGCGCAGGCGGCCGAGCAGATAGTCGAGGCGGTCGTCCGACAGCGTCAGCGGGTCACCACCGGAGACGAGCACGTCGCGGATCTCGGGATGGTCGGCGATATAGTTGAGCGCGTCCTCCCATTGCGGCCGGCTGAAGGTGTAGTCGCCGCCGGCCTCGCCCACCATGCGCGAGCGGGTGCAATAACGGCAATAGGTCGAGCAGAAGCCGGTCGCCAGGAACAGCACGCGGTCGGGATAACGGTGCACGAGGCCGGGCACGACGCTGTGGCCGTCTTCGCCGAGAGGATCGTCGGCTTCGCCCGGCGTCTTGAGATATTCGGTACCGACCGGGATATGCGTGCGGCGGAGCGGTTCGAATGCGTCCGCGCGCGCCATCAGGCTCGCATAATAAGGAGTGATGCCGAGCGGCAACGAGCCCTGATGCCTGATCACGGCGTCGCGCTCATCGTCAGACAGCTCGAAGATGCGCTCGAGCTCGGGGAGCGTGCGGATGCGCGAGCGGGCCTGCCAGCGCCAGTCGTTCCACTGGGCAAGCTCGACCTCCGGGAAGTAACGCTTGCGGAAGGCGCGCGTCACTGGCCCGACCGGGAAGCGCTCGGCGCGCGCGGCGAGCGCAACGATGTGCGGCGCCTGCGCAGGCGAGCCCGCAGGGGTTAGAGCGTTGATGGGGAGATGTGGTTTGGTGAGAAGTGAAGTGGCCGCCAACGGGCGACTGGGAGGCTCTTCGGCCTCGATCTTGAGCAGCTTCATTGGGTGTTCCGTCCCCTCTGTGCCTTGGCGAGCTGACAAGCGCCTACCGCCGTGCTGCGCCCGCCTTAAAGCGCGAGTCATTTCAGCGAGGTCTTTCTTAATTTCAAGTGCCAATAGGGTCGCGGCCGCAACTTTTTTGCTGTGTCTTTTCACGTGAGAACACGCGCTGGGGCATTCAGCCCTGTCGCTCCAATACGGCGACGAAGAAGCCGTCGGTGCCATGACTCGAGGGGGTCATGAGCAAGGTCTCTTCCGAGCCATCGGCGGAAGGACGAGGAGGGATGCCCGGTATGTCGGTTTCCCACAGCTGCCGCCAAGGAATGAGCCTGAACTCGGGGTGGCGGGTAAGGAAGGCATCGACCTGGTCGCGGTTCTCAGGCGGCAACACCGAGCAGGTAATATAGGCGAGTCGTCCCCCCGGCTTCACCAGAGTCGCCCCCTCCTCTAGGACCTCGGCCTGCTCCTTGAGCCTGGCCTCGAGCATCTGCGGGGAGAGCCGCCATTTGGCGTCGGGGCGGCGCCGCCACACACCTGACCCCGTGCACGGCGCATCGATGACGACGAGATCCATCTTGCCTTGAAGCGGGCCTAATGCGGCGCGCTCTCCAGCGGGGAGCACTTGCGCGTTTCTCACCCCTGCCCGCTTCAGCCGCTCGAAAATCGGGCGGAGCCGCAGGCGGTCGCTGTCATAAGCATAGAGCTGACCGGTGTTCTTCATCAGCGCCGCGAGCGCCAAGGTCTTGCCGCCGGCGCCGGCGCAGAGGTCGATCACTTGCGCCTTGGGCCTGGCGCCAGTGAGCAGAGCCGCGATTTGTGAGGCCTCGTCCTGCACCTCGTACCAGCCTTTCCCATGGCCGGCCTCGGCCTCGACATGAGGGCTTCGGCCAGGCCCTGGGGCTTGCTGGATACGCACTCCCGTCGGCGAAAGAAGCGTCGACGATGGCTGGAAGCGCTGGAGCGCCTTCAGCACCTTCTCGCGCGTCGCCTTGAGCGTGTTGACCCTGAGATCGACAGGAGCCCTCTCGGCAAGCCGAGCCCCCTCCTCTGCGGCCCTCGCGCCAAAGGCTCGCTCGAATAAAGGCTGGAGCCACTCGGGATAGTCGCCGCGAATGTGAGCCGACACGTCTGCTGGAACTTCGCGCTCGATCCCGGCGAGCTCGGCGTCGCTCAGAGGCTCTGGCGCATGCCGGCTTCCATCGGCGAGAGCTGCCACGTCCTCCGGCGACTTGCTCCAGGAGGTAACGAGCGTCCTGAACACGAGCGCACGCGGGTTCTCCTCGCCCATCGCATAGGCGGCGGAGGCGCGCTTGCGCAACACATCGAAGACAAGATTGCCGATGGCAGCCCTGTCGCCCGAGCCCGCGAAGCGATGGGCTAGCCCCCAATCCTTGAGTGCGTCGGCGGCCGGGCGTTTGCGCGCGTCGATATCGGCGAGAACCTCGATCGCCGCGGCCGTCCGCGCTCCTGGTGTCATCAGATCGAGGCGAACAGGGTGATGCGGGCGAAGACGATGACCCACATCAGCAGGAGCGCGATGGCGCTCACGCCGAACGTGCCAGTGCGGCGGTCGAGCCGGTTCGAGGTCACGTGGATATAAGCGTGCACGAAGCGCGCGAGCACGAACATCCAGGACAGCACGCAGAGAATGACGTCGAGCGAATCGGTGGCGAGCGCGAGCAGGATCACGACATAAAACAGGATCGGCAGCTCGAGCTGATTATGGAAGGCATTGGCGATCTGAAGCACGCGCGGGGGCCAGTTCGGCTCGCGCAGCGCAACTTGTTGCGGATTCACTTCTCCCGACTTGATCGCCTGAATCCTGAGATAGCCCATCCAGAAGAGGAGGACGAAGGTCAGCACGACCTGCGCGAACATCGGCAGCAGAATAGCGATCAGCGTCATCGTCCCCCCTTGGCGGCTCGACACGGCCCTAAGCCTCGGCCGCCGTTCTTATACTCTGCCCGAATGTCTAGAGCATGGGAAATGGCCGTGCACGGCGGCAATTTGGCAAGGCTGCACGAAGAAACATGGACGGAAGTTCAATTGACGGGCGCCCTTACCCCCCTCTAAAGCTAGCCGCAAAAAAGCAAGGTCTTGCGTGTCCAAGGAGATTTGCCCATGCGCTTTCGCGCCCCCCTTCGTCTGAGCCCTGTCGCCGCCCTTGCTGCGGGGCTGCTTTTGTCAGCCAACGCCTTCGCCGAGGACGCCGCGCCGCCCGCTTCCGACGGTGCAAACCCGCCCGTCGTCCAGGAGGTGCCCTCACCCACCGGCGATGCAAGCCCGCCTGCCCAGGGGGAGAATATCTGCTTTACCGGACAGGGCTCCATCAAAGAGGTGCTCGACGCCTGCGCGGCCTATATCGCCTCGAACCCTGACGACAAGGCGCGCCTCCTCACCGCCCACGATGTACGCGCCATGGCGCTCTCCGCCACTGGCAAATACGATGACGCCATCGGTGAGATGAGCGCGGCGATCGAGCTCGACCCTACAGTGGCTAATTCCTATTTCATGCGCGCCGCCGCCTACGAGACCGTGAAGGACTACGACAAGGCGATCGCCGACCTCGACAAGGCGATCAGCCTCGACGCCACCCATGGCGACTTCTTCCTGCTGCGCGGCATCGTTTATGCCGACAAGGGCGATCTCGACCGGGCGCTCGTCGAGATGAACGAGAAGGTGAAGCTCGATCCCGACCTCACCAACGGCTATTCGAAGCGCGGCGACCTCCATCGCCTGCGCAAGGAGTACGACGAATCGATCGCCGACTTCACCGAGGTGATCAAGATCGATCCGCAAGGGCCCAAGGGCTACATCGATCGCGGCTGGGTCTACGTACTCAAGGGCGATCTCGACAAGGCCGGTCCCGATTTCGATACCGCGCTCACCCTGCACCAGAACGATCCTTCGGCTCTCGTCGGACGCGGCCTGGTGAAGAGCCGCAAGGGCAAGCCTACCGACGGCAGCGCCGACCTTTCGCTCGCACAGAAGATCGAGCCCGGCATCTTCGACGAGATCAGGGCCCTCGGCATCGAGTAGCTAGCTCTCGCGCGGGTAGTTGGGGGATTCGCGCGTGATGGTCACGTCGTGGACGTGGCTCTCGCGGAAACTCGCCGTCGAGATGCGGATGAACTCGGCGCGTTCCTGGAACGTGGCGATGTCCTTGGCGCCGGTATAGCCCATCGAAGCGCGTAAGCCGCCGATGAGCTGGTGCAGCACGCTCGACACCGGGCCCTT
>JBLMXO010000243.1:0-4729 GCA_050257815.1 Actinomycetota bacterium | reverse complement strand
TCGTCTGGGCCACGGGCTTTGCGCCGAGCTTCCCGTTCATCGATCAGTCCTACATCCTCGACGCGCAGGGCAGGTCCAAGCTCTTCATCCATACTTTCCACCGTGAGCTCGACGATTTCTTCGTGGCGGGACTGTTCGAGCCGGCCGAAGGTGGCGTTTGGCAGATCGCCGACTATCAGGCACGGCTGATCGCGGCGTTCATCAGGGCCTGCGAAAGCGATCCAAAGCGCGCGGACTGGTTCAGGGCGCTGAAGGCGGATGCACATCCCGATATCGGCCACGGCATCCGCTGGCAGGATACCTTCTGGCACAAATTCGAGATCCAGCATTACCGCTTCCGCCGGTACATGAAGCGCCTGCTGCGCAAATTCGGGGTGCCCGCGGGCGATGCGGTCGAGGCGCGCGTGATGCAGCTCGAAGGACCCGCCATCCCCAAGTCCCAGCTCAAGCTCGCGTCTTAGCGCGTCCTACAGAAGCCAGAAGGCGGCCGCCACCAAGATGCGGTAGATGCCGAAGGGAATGAAGGTATTGGTGCGTACATAGGCGAGCAGCCATTTGACGGCCAGCAGCGCGAACACGAACGAGGTGATGAAACCGGCGGCGAGCACGCCGAATTCCTGCGGCGCGAAGGTGGCTGCGTTCTTGTAGAGATCATAAAGCGTGGCAGCCAACATTGTCGGCACGGCGAGCAGGAAGGAGAACTCGACGATTGTGCTGCGCGACAGGTTGAGGATCAGGCCGCCGATGATGGTGGCACCGGAGCGTGAGACGCCGGGAATCATCGCGATGCTCTGAAACAAGCCGATAGCCGCGCATTTCGAGTAGGGGATCGCCTCGACATGGGCGACGGCGTCGTCCTTTTCTTGATGAAACAGCTCGAACACGATGAGGGCTACGCCGCCGAGAAAAAGCGACCACAGCACGATCGTTTCCGAGTCGAGCAGATAGGTCTTCACCACCTTGTACAGGGCGAAGCCGATGATTCCGGTCGGGATGAAGGCGGTGATGATGCGGGTGAGCACCTGAATGTCGAGGAACTTCCGCCAATAGAGGACGATCACCGACAAGATGGCACCGAGCTGGATGGAGATCTCGAAGCTCTTCTGAAAGTCGGTCTGCGCGAGCCCGAGCAGCCGGCTCGCCAGGATGAGGTGGCCGGTCGAGGAGATCGGCAGGAACTCGGTGAAGCCCTCGACCACCCCGAGGATGATGGCTTGCAGCAGTGTCATGGCGCCGTTTCAAGCCGGGAGTCGGCTCCTCTGTCGCCGCGACTAAGAGCCACAGTCACGCGATTGCCACACGTCAATGGCCTCCCTCGAATGCCGCAAAGCGCCGCTCGAGCTCCCATTGCTGTTTCGCCTTATCGCTTCCCTTGAGGAAAGCCGCGCAAGCAGTCGAAGGCGTAGCAGCGCCTAGAGCGTCGTTCTTGCAATCGGGCACGACGCGTTGAAAGGCGGCTCCGTCCCATAGGCTTGCACCGGGCAAGAAGTCATATTCGAGGCTGTTGCGGACGATCTGCTTGAGATCGGCATAGGTGAGGCCGTAGTCCTTGACCGCTCTCACATATTCGTTGGTGAGGTCGATGCGCTCGATCCCCTCATCATCGGTCGCAAGCGCCACGGGCACGGCGAATTTGCGGTACAGCGGGAACGGATGGTTCTTCTGCCGCGTGCCCAAGACGTCATCGTTGCTGGTCAGCGCGATCTCGACCAGGATTCCCTTGTCGGCCATCTTCTTCATCAGCGCCGCAGGGTCGTCCTCGTACATGATGTCGGTGCCGTGACCGATGCGATCGGTGTTGGCCTGCTCGACGGCCATGCGGATGTGGCAGCAAAGACCCTCGGGCGGGACGAGGCCCTCGGTCAGCTCGCCCGCATGCAGGCTGACATGCACCTGAGGATAGAGTTCGCGCAGGAAGCCGATCATGCGCATCTGCTCGGCATAATCGGCCATGGCTGCGTGGGCGTCCTCTTGGCCGACCAGATTGATGCCGACCACGCGCGGATCAGCTGATGCCAGCTCGAAGCCGAACAACGCGGCGGCGAACACGAGTTCCTTCGGCGCGTTGCGGAAGACTTGGTAGATATAGCGGACCTCGACCTTGCAGGCGGGTGCCTCGCTTGTCGTGCCGCAATGCTCGCGCGCCTGCCGCGTGGTCTCCATCTTGTCCCAGAACTGCTTGCCAGCCTCGATGTCCTGGGTGAGCCCTTTGGCAAGCAGCTCTTCGCGGAGCGCGGCAAGGTCCTCGCGCCAGGCGACGTCCTTGGTGATGGTGTTCAGGCGGTTCCAGGTGGGCGTCGCCATCACTTCGAGATATTGCACGTTCTGGCGGGCGGCGCGGGCGGCGATCTCGTCGAGCCATTCGCCGAGATGACGCGGATCGGTCCCGCCGAATTTGATGAAGGCCTCGAAGAAATGATCGTGCCCGGTGGCGCCCTCCGACGGCACGAAGCCGCGCATGGAGAAGGAGTCGATCAGGGCATTGTAGAGCGATGGATTGGCGGGCACCGATGCTGCCGGTACGTGGCCTTCCTCGCAGACCGGCTGCCACTCGGCGCCGGCGTGGACCGGCTGCGACTTGGTGAAGGACTTGGCGACGGGATCGACGCATAGTCCATCCTCGGCGGCGGCGCTGATATGCGATTCGGCGTAGGTCGCGCCGGTCAAATGCAGGTGCAAGTCGCCGCCCTTCGGCATGCGCATCAGGAAGTCGCGCAGGAGCAGCGGCTCCGAACGGACGCTTTCGAGCTCAGTAGCGGTGCGCTGCTCGGCGGCGGTTTCATCGGCTCTGGCGGCTGAGGCTCCCAAAGATGCAAGGAGCAGAACAGGGAAGGCCAGGCTGAAGGCCTTGCCCAAGGCGCTGCAAAGGTCCGTGACGAAGGAGCGACGCATAACCCTAAGCCGAGTTGCCTCGGCCCCTCGATCAGCCCAAGACGGCTGGAGGTTGCCACAGTTCGCCCCCGGCGGCGACAAGCCGATGGCGATCTATCCTTAAGCAGACCTTCCTTAAGAGGCCGTCATGCATAATGGTTGGCAATCACCGCGGCGGAAATCTCCTGCGCGGCAATGACTCCTACCACGTCTTCCGGGCGCGGAACCCCAGCCTTGCCATTGACGACGATGGCAAGGCTGCGGTCGCGGCGGTTCATTCGCGTGATGATGGTGTTGAGGATGCTGGTCGCGGGGGCGATCACGTAATCCTCGGCGACCACCGAGTGCAGCGTTTGCACCGAGTAACGGTCGGGTGCGTAAGAGCCAGCGGTGAGGCGGGCAACACCAGCGATGCGCGGACCGTCGGACACGATGATGTGCGCATCGGGCCGCTCGGCGATCTGCGCCAAGGCGGTCGCGATCGTCGTGTCGATAGGCAGCACGATGAAATCCTTGTTCATCAGCTCTTGTGCCTGACGAACGAGATACATGTTGGTGTGGCGGTTGATGGGGATGGGCCTGCCGCGGTGGCGGAGCTTGATGGTGTAGATGTTCTCGACGATGAGCGCCCGCCGGACGCTAGTCGACAGTGCCACAGCGAGAACGAGCGGGACGATCACATGATAGTCCCTGGTCATCTCAAAGATCATCACGATGGCCGTCATTGAAGCACCGGTCGCGCCGCCGACGATGGCTCCCATGCCGACCACTGCGAACTCGACGATGGAAAAGCCGGCGCCGGGGAACACGAAGGCGCCGAGCGCGCCGAAGGCCGCGCCGAGCGTTGCGCCGATGAACAATGACGGTGAGAACACCCCGCCGGACGCTCCGGAGCCAAGACTGATCGAGGTGGCGATCAGCTTGCCAAGGACCAGCGCGGCGAGCACCGTGACGCTATCGAGGGCACCGTTGAGGACCGCTTGGATGGTGGCATAGCCGACGCCTGCGGTGTGGGGATAGCCGGTCGTGATCTGGAAGCCGTAAAAGAGACAGCCCACCGCGAGCATGCCTATGATGTTCTGGGAATAGGCGTTGCCCGGGAGCTTGGGGAAAACATCCTCACAGTAGGCCAGGAACCGGATGAAGGCCCAAGAGACGACGCCGGCGGCGAGTCCAAGCAGCGCGAAGCCGGCAAGCAAAGGCGGGTTGAATGCGAACTCGACCGGCCACGACGCCTCCGGAACGTAGAAGGCAGGATCAAGCCCGAATACGAACCGGCTGATCGAGGTCGCGGTCGTGGTCGCCACGACCACCGGTAGGAAAGTGCGGTTGCTAACTTCGGGCAGGAGAAGCTCGACCGCGAACATCACGCCGCCGAGCGGCGTGTTGAAGGTGGCGGCGATGCCAGCACCGGCGCCGGCGGAGAGAAGCGTGACCTTCTGCCATCGGGTCAACGAGAGGCTGCGTGCCAGCGTAGACCCGAACGACGCGCCGATCTGGATGATGGGACCCTCGCGGCCGACCGAGGCGCCGGAGCCGATCGAGATCGCCGAGGCTATCGACTTCACCACGGCGACGACTCCGCGGACGTTTCCCTTGTTGTGGTAGACGGCGTACATCACCTCCGGCACGCCGTGACCTTTTGCCTCGGGCGCGAAAGTCTGCACCAGCCACACGACGATCAGACCGCCGATGACGGGGGCCAAGATGATGAAGGGCCCCCACGGGCTCGCCGGATCGAAGGCGTTAGCGTTGTAGTTGAAGGCAAATGTGCCGAGGAAGAAGAGATTGTGGACCGCCGAGATCATGGCGCGGAACACGACCGCGCCGAGCGCCGCGACGATGCCGATGACAAAGG
>JBLMXO010000242.1:0-5225 GCA_050257815.1 Actinomycetota bacterium | reverse complement strand
AGGGGTTGTTCTCAACTCCTCTGGTGCTATGCAAGAGGCTAGTGACGGCTTCCCTCCCGTCACCTTGTTCCCAACGAGGAACCGAAGAAGCCCCGTCCCCCGTCGGGGCTTCTTCTTTTTTCGGTCTGGCCGGTATTTTGGGCAGCGTTTCGAGCGATTCGCATCCCCGGCGAGAGCTGAACCCCGCGACGGATTGCTGCAAGTCGCGCGGAGCGGGGGCGCCCGGAAAAAAGTGAAGCCCGGCTTGTGGGCCGGGCTTCCCCCGTTCAGGCCTACGATTTTCCCTCTCGTACGCGCGAATCTCGTGGGGAAAGGTTAGCCGCCCGAGCGTGGCGATTATCGGGCAAGAGCAAGGCAGGCGGAAATAGTCCCCAACCGTTGCCGAAAAGCCACAAGGGCTGAGCGACGCTGCACCTCGTTTGCAAGTGTCATTGCCCGGCTTGACCGGGCAATCCAGTAGCCACCGCCCCTCCTCGTTACGCACGGCGGCGATTACTGGATGCCCGCTTTCGCGGGCATGACAAGACCCTCGGCAAGGAGCGCTATCTCGAGGCGAAACTCGGCGCACGCTGCAGGCGGGAGCCCTTAAGTCTTGGGGATGGTGCTGGTGGAGGTGAAGTCCTGCGTCATATACGGCACCAGCTTCTCGAAGATCGGCGCCATCTCCTTGGGGTAGATGAACTCGATCGACACCACGCTGTCGTCGGTATACCAGCGCCGGAAATAGAACTCGGTGCCGAGCTTCACCCCCGACAGCACGTACCAGTTCGACCAGTTCTTCTCGAGCTCTGGCGCGATATAGGTGAGCGTGTAGTCGAGCCGCTTGAGCTCGGCGACCTCCTGGTCTCGCCCCGCCTTCACGTCCTTGTTCTCAGGAAGCGGCGTGCGCAAGATCTGCACCAGCGGCCGCCCGTCGGCATCGCGCAAATAGAGCTTCAGCTGTTTGCGGTCGGTGGTGTCGAGCGAGAGCAGGTCGCGCGGGAAGGCGAAGGTCACGCCGAGATCGGGGCTGCGATAGACGGTATAGGTCCAGTTGCCGGACTCCGGCCCGCCACGCTCGCGCTGGATGAACAGCCACGCGGCAATGGCGATGGCGCACAGCGCGACGGCCGCGAGCCCATAGACGAGGGGCGTGTGCCGCGGCGCCCGCACCGGCGGCGGCGACACCAGCCCGAGCGGCCCCGACGGCTTCGCCTTCGCCGCCGGCTTGCCACCAAGCCGGTCGATCTGCCGGATCAGCCGCTCCATATGCGCGTTGAAATCGATCTCAGTGTCGATCACCGCCGCCTGCCGATAGACGAGGTCGCGCACGTCCTCCGGCAGATCGTCGCGGGCAGGCATCTTCGTGCGGTCGATCAGGACCGGGATGACGGGGATGTTCTTCTTGAGCGCCGTCTCGATCTCGATGCGCACCCAATCGTCGGCGTGGCTGAGCCGCGTCTTGCCCGTGCCGTCGTCACCCATCCAGTCGGGGCCGATGACGGCGAGCAGCACGTCGCAACTGTCGAACACGCGCTTGATGTAGTTGCGGAAGTCGACGCCGACCGGGGTCGAATCGTAGTCGAGGAACACGACCGGCTCCTCGTTAGGGGCGGCGCCGGTCGCGTCCTCGTAGTGGTTCTTCAGCCGGTCGAAGATGCGGCCGGTGATCCAGCCCGAGTCCTCGCGCCGGTAGGAAATCGCAATTCTCGCCATAGTCAGGCCCGGCGCTTCAACCGGTTCGCTCGCTGTCGGGTCGATAATCGCGTGATTCCTAGCACATTTCGCGCTGAGCTGAGGGGCAGCCCGCGAGCATGTTCAATGCGTCTTAAATTTGCCCAGCGCGCCCTCTAGCCCTCGCGCGCTAAAACCGAAGGGGAGGGCGCGCCATGCCGGACGAAGCCAAGGACAATCCGGGCGTCATCGTATTTCCGCCGCTCATCCTGTTGGCCACGATCGTGCTCGGCCTCGTGCTCGATTATCTCCTGCCGCTCGGCTGGCTCGATGCCCTGCCGCGCACCCCGCGCATGATCGTGGGGCTGGTGCTGTTTCTGTTCGGCGCGTCCTTCCCCATTCGCGTCAGGCGCGCCTTCGCAGCGGCCGGCACCAATATCCGCCCCGACCAGCCGACCAACGCGATCGTCACGAGCGGCCTCTTCGCGCACGCGCGCAATCCCGTCTATGTCGGTGGGCTGATCGCGCTGTTCGGCGTAGCGCTCGTGTTCGGCTCAGACTGGATGGTGATCCTGCTCGTGCCGGCGTTTCTTCTGCTGCATTACGGCGTGGTCTTGCGCGAGGAGCGCTATCTCAAGGCGAAATTCGGCGCGCCCTATCTCGCCTACAAGCAATCCGTCCCCCGCTACGGCTGGAAATTTTGAGCGCGCCGTTTCCTCGACAACTACCGTTTCCCAAGTTCACTCGTCATGGCCGGGCTTGGCCCGGCCATCCACGTCTTTCAGGCAATGACAATCTCAGTGGAACTGTCTGGTCGAGCGAACTTGTTCCGGATACACTTGAGGGTAGTGGCCACCCTCCAGGGGCATCTCGTGGCTGTTGCGAGCACACTTCAAATTGGCCAGCGAGAGTTTCAGCTGCCGGTTTTTGTCCCGTCAGTCTCATCGTGGTGACCCCCACCCAAAATCTCAGTTCGTCTCAGCCAAGCTTGGAGAGGACCCAAGCGAGCGCCACGGCGAGACAGGCATTGATTGCGATCGGCACCCACAGGAACCATTGCGCGCCGGCATAGCCTTCCGCGAACAGGCTGTAGAGCAGCGCCAAGGCGATCAGCACGCTGGCGATGGTAAGGCCGAACACGAACGGCCTCTGCGTCTCCGGCTTGGCCGCGGCGAGGAAACCCGTCACGGCGACGCCGATGAGAAGTCCGCCGCTCCAGCGCACCCAGCCGGGATTGCCGGGAGCGCCCGGGTCATGGCTCAGCGCGAAGAGCCATCGCGGGACCAAAAGAAAGAGCACGCCATAAACGAGGTCGAAGATCGCAGCGACGTTGAGGATCGTTTGCGAGGATTTCACGTCTGATTGGGTCATCTCCGTTCCTCCTCTTTGCGCTCGAAAGCGTACACCCGGCGCAAAGGCCCGCGAAAACTTATCCTCGCCTCGCTAGCCTCGCTTACACTCCGCATCACCTCGTCCACTTGAGGGGCGCGATCATGAGGCGTCGTGACAGCGGGGCGAGGGGCGGCGCCCGCGGGTCTTGTCGCAGCAAGACACTTGGGCGGCATCGGAGCTCCTCCCGGGACCACTAGGAGTCCCTGCTGGGAGCCAGCTGATGAAGCCGGGCCGGAATTCGATCCGGACCCGGTGGAGAAAGCGAGGCCCGGTGCCGAACCGTTCGAGGAGACGTCGTGATTGGCGCGCCGAGAGGCGCCCGCGTGCCGTAAGGCACGAGCTACCAGATTGCGCTTTTCGGCGCGCCATCCCCCTCGAGAGGGGACCTATCCCTCGCGAGTGAAATCTCGGCGAGAAATTCCGGCATGTGCTCTTCTTTAATGCGCTACCGCTTCGCTGCTTGAGCGCAAGGAACATCAGGGCGGGGGCGCAAGTTTAATTAGTGACACCCCCAACAAACACGAGGCTCCTAAAATGACCACGACCAGCAGCGCCTTTAAGAATGCCGCCAATTCGCCCGCCGGGCGCCATGCCACCGAAGCCGCCAAGGAGATGCGCGAGAGCGTCAAGTCGGCCGCCGAGCAGGCGAAATCGAGCGGCGAGACTCTGGTCGACCAGATGAGCGAGACGGTGAGCGACTATGCCTCCGATGCCGCGCGCAAGGCCGGCGATCTTGCCTCCGATGTCTCGCGCAAGGCCGGCAAGCATTACGCGCGCGCGCGCGATGCCGCCATCGATGCCTATGACGAGGTGCACGAGCGCGCCGAGGAGTATCCGCACGTCGCGCTCGGCCTTGCCGTTGCCTTCGGCTTCCTGCTCGGCGCGGTCCTCGTCGGCCGCCGCTAGAACTGGGTCTCGGGCGATCGCCGCGAGCGCATTAAGGTTGCACCAGCTCGACTCTCCGGTTCAATGCGCGTCCCTCTTCGCTCGCGTTGGAGGCGACCGGCGCGAGGAAGCCGACGCCAGCGGTCTGCATGCGCGCCGCCGCGACCCCGTACGACTTGGCGAGCGCCGCCGCGACCGCCGCAGCGCGCCGCTTCGACAGATCCATGTTGTAGTCGTAGGTGCCCTGATTGTCGGTATGGCCGACGATGAACACGTGCAGCTCGGGTTGCGCGGCCATCAGCTTGGCGATCTCGGCAAGCGTCGGCGCGCTCTCGGGCTTCACCACCGCCTTGTCGGTGTCGAAATAGATGCCGTAGAGCGCGATATGCCCCGCCTGGCCGAGGCCCTTGGCCATGGCGGCGGCGTCGATCATCTTGTTCTCCATCGCGCCGACTTGCGTTACCACCAGCTGGGCAGTGATCTCGTCGTTGTTCTTGCTCACCAGCACTGAAGCGTAGGTCTCGGCCCCGCCTTCACCTGCCTTCCGCCCCGACCAGTAACGATAGTCGAAGCCGTCGACCCACATTTGCGGGATCGGCAGCACGTCGAGCGCCTCGGTGAAGGGGATGGCGCCGCAATCGTCGGTGGTGCAGGAGAGCAGTGTGGTGAAGCCCGCCTTCTCGAGCTGCGCCTCGAAATTCTTGGCGACTTCGAGGATCGAGGGCCCTGCGCCCGTCTTATAGGCGATGCGGGTGACGCGGCCCTCGGGCTTCCGCTCGTCGGTCGCCTTGCCGTCCTTGAAGGGCGCGGCCTGCAGCTTGCTCGCGTCGAAATCCTTGACCTCGTAGCCGGTGATGACGCTGCCCTTGAAGCGGCCGATGCCGGGATAATCCTTGGAACCCGGCACGTCGCCGGCGGCTGCGAGCACCCCTGTCGCAAAAAATGGCGGCACGAAAGAAAGGAGCGAAAGGGCAAGGAGCGCGAGGAGGAGTCGCCGCATGGGTTCTGGCCTTTCCGGCTGGAGAGCTGGCAGGAGCCGAGGAGAAGAGAGAGCAGACGAGGGAGCATGGCGCTTCCTCACGGCGCGATTATGAACCACAGGGAGCAGTCAGGGAAACCCCGTTGAAGCATGGATTTCTTGTCCCGAACCAACTCACGCGTGCGCGACAGACGTGCCGGCAAGATGTAAGATTTGTGTCGGGGAGCTCGCTCGGAAGAAGCGGGCCAAAGCGGGGGGACAAATCATGCTGACACTATGGATGAACTTCGCCTTCGATTCGGCGCTGCTCTGTGCC
>JBLMXO010000241.1:0-2721 GCA_050257815.1 Actinomycetota bacterium | reverse complement strand
ACGCGGCGTCCGTCGCTCGCGGTGTAATACATGCCCTCGGCGCTGACGAGGAGCCGCGGCGCCTTCTTGTATTGCCGGTTCGCCGTGAACGGCATCCAGAAGGCTTCGAGATCATTGGTCGCAAGCTTTGCGCTCATGTGAGTGAACCTGCAGCGCTGTTCTTGACGTCAGGCCAAGCTCACGCGACCCGGGTGACGGCTTCGGTGAGGCTCGCCTCGAAGATGTCCATGCCCTCGCGCACGAGCTCATCGCTCGCGGTCAAAGGCACGAGGAAACGGATGACGTTGCCGTAAGTACCACAGGATAGGAGAATAAGCCCGTTCTCATTGGCGACCTTCATCAGGGCTTGGGTGAGTTGTGGCGCAGGCTCGGCGCTCGCCTTGTCCTTCACCAGCTCGATGGCGCACATGGCCCCGAGTCCTCTCACGTCGCCCACGCAATTGAGATTGGAGCTCTTTATCTTGTTGCAGCGGTCAAGGATGATCTTGCCGATGGCGCTCGCCCGGTCGCAGAGCTTCTCGTCCTCGATAATGTCGAGCACAGCATGCGCAGCCGCGCACGCCACTGGGTTGCCGGCGTACGTGCCGCCGAGGCCGCCGGGGTTAGAGGCATCCATGACGTCGGAGCGTCCAGTGATGGCCGAGAGCGGAAAGCCGCCCGCCAATCCTTTGGCCATGGTCACGACATCGGCCTTCACGCCGGAATGCTCGAGCCCGAACATCTTTCCCGTGCGCGCGAAGCCGGTCTGGATCTCATCAGCGATGAGCAGGATGCCGTGCTCATCGCATAGGGACCGGAGCTCGCGCAAGAAATCGAACGGGGCGATATAGAAGCCGCCCTCCCCTTGCACCGGCTCGATGATGATCGCAGCAATGCTCGACGGATCTGCCGTGTATTTGAACAGCGCCTTCAACGCGGCGATGCTCTGCTCGCTCGTCACCCCGTGATAGGTGTTGGGGAAGGCCACGTTGTAGACGTCGGCGGGAAACGGCCCGAACCCCTTCTTGTAGGGGACGACCTTGCCGGTCAGCGCCATTCCCATCAGCGTGCGGCCATGAAAGCCGCCGCTGAACGAGACGACGCCCGGACGCCCGGTATAGGCGCGCGCCACCTTCACCGCGTTCTCAACCGCCTCGGCCCCGGTCGATACCAGCATGCTCTTGGCGGGACCGGCGACCGGTGCGATCGCATTCAGACGCTCGGCGAGGCGCACATAGGATTCGTACGGCGTGACCTGGAAGCAGACATGACTGAACGCCTTCATCTGCTCCTCGACGGCCGCCATGATCCTCGGGTGCTGATGGCCCGTGTTCACCACCGCGATGCCGGCACCGAAGTCGATATAGCGCTTGCCGTCCTCGCTCCAGATCTCGGCATTCTTGGCGCGCTTGGCGTAGATCGCGGTCGCATTGCTTACGCCACGCGCCACCGCCGCTTGTCTGCGCTCATGCAACTCCGCTGACGTTGCCATAGGACGTTCCGTTCTCCCGCAAGTGTCGTCTTTTTTGAATGTGGGGCGCTAGGACTGGAGCACGATCGGGCTCGATCCGTCCCAACTGATCCAAACTTTGTCGCCGGCGCTGAAATCTTCCTGCTCCCAGCGCGACCGGTTCGGCCGCGAGACCCGGATCAGCCGGCCGCTCGCCAGCTCGATATGATAGATCGAGATGTCGCCGAGATAGGAAACGTCCTTGATCTCACCTTTGGCGACGTTGCAGCCGGAGGGGCACTCGTGCGGCAACGGCGGCGTATCGCCATCCTTGTGCAGGGTGAGCTTCTCCGGACGGATTGCAACCCATACGGTCGCCCCCTTGCTGCCGGATACCCCGTGGGGAACGAAGATGGGATAAGGGTCGAGCTCGGGGCAGACGACCGTCGCCTCGTCAGGCTCGTCTTTCGTCAGCATGCCCTCGAACATGTTGACCGAGCCGAGGAAGTCGGCAACGAAACGAGAGGCCGGAAACTCGTAGAGATCGGACGGCGTCCCGAGCTGGGCGATCTGGCCTTTGTTCATTACGGCGATGCGGCAGGCAATAGCGAGCGCCTCGTCCTGATCGTGGGTGACCATGATGAAGGTGATGCCGACCTTCTGCTGCAGCTGCGACAGCTCGAAGCGCATGGCTTCACGCAGCTTGGCGTCGAGCGCGGAGAGCGGCTCGTCCAGCAGGAGCACTTTCGGCTTCTTCACCAGCGCACGGGCGAGCGCCACACGCTGGCGCTGGCCACCCGACAATTGGTCAGGCATGCGGGCCCCGAGCGCGCCGAGCTGCACCAGCTCGAGAGCTTCCTGCACCCGTCTGTCGCGCTCGGGCTTCGGCACGCCTTCGATCTTGAGCCCATAGGCGACGTTGTCGGCGACCGTCATATGCGGGAAGACGGCATAGGACTGGAACACCATATTCACCGCGCGCTTGTTCGGCGGAATCTCGGCCATGTCCTGGCCATCGATGAGGACGTGGCCGTCGCTCGGGATTTCGAGACCGGCAAGCATGCGCAGCAAGGTGGTCTTGCCGCAGCCCGAGGGTCCAAGCAGGGCGAAGAACTCTCCAGGCTCGATGTCGAGGCTGACATTGTCGACCGCAACCGTCGATCCCCACCGTTTGGTGATGTTGCGAAAGCTGATGATCGGCTTGACGGCGCCTTCGGCAGCGTTGGTGAGCTTCTGGTCCACGTCATCCACCCCTACTTGCGCTCCCGACGCTGCATGACCATCATCAGCGC
>JBLMXO010000240.1:0-5237 GCA_050257815.1 Actinomycetota bacterium | reverse complement strand
CAGCCAACTCGCCGGGGGGTCACCCACGCACTCCTCACCCTGCGCTCTTTCGCATCATTAGGCGAGAACTTTCACGTGCGATCCTCTGACGCCGGTCAAGCTCAGCGTCTGCCGCGTTCATTCGCAGGGTTCCACCGTGAATGACATTCCCCATCTCAGCAGAACGGTCTTAAGATGCAGCACTATGTCGGGTGGACCGGCGCTTGAACAAGGAGAGTTTCATGGTGAAGGCGGTCGGCGCGATCCTGCTTGGGCTTCTGGCGATGTCCGGCCCGGCTTTGGCCGAGAGTTCCGATGGCAAAGCGCCGGTCAAATGCGAGATCGCCGAGGTCAATCCCGTCACCGGCTATGTCGGCTGCATCAAGCCGCTCGGCGCACCCGTCGATCCTCCACCGGCCGAGGCCGCGCCGCCGTGCAATCCGGATCAGGATCGCGGGCAATGGACTTGGGGCCCGAACTGCAACGAGTTGAAGGGCATGTGAGGAGTGGCGGCAAGCCACGAGGAGAACAGTCCGGCGAAACTCGGAGAACGATTGCGGGGGAGGAAGCGAGCAAGGACGCGATGACCCTCGCCAAGCTCGGCAGCTGGTACTTCTTCGTGGCGTGCGCGAGCTGCGGCGAACCGATCATGTTTCAGGAAGCGGCGACCCTCGAGGAGGACGAGCATCCCGACGGCGCGACGCTGCCATGCCCTCATTGCGGGGCGGAACACAGCTACTGCGCGTCCGATGTGCAGCGCGGCCAGGTCGACGAAAAAGGGCGCATGGGCCCCGAAGACAGCGCGGCCTAGATCTCGGGCCCGGTAGCCTGCTTGCCGTCGAAGATGAAGACCACGTTGGCGAGGTCGGCCGAGTTTTCGGGCTCGTCACGCTCGCCGATGCGCCAATAGCCCTGCATGGACTTGGCTTCTTCGTGACAGTCGGAGCAGTGGGCCGCGCCGTCCGACGAGAGCCAGAAGGTGAAGCTCCCGCAGCGGCACTGCCAGAACTCCCGACCGGGCCGCGCTGGCGGCTTGAATTCGACGACCGACATGGCCGATCCCCCCCATGGCGTAAGGCGAAATGAGCGTACGCGAATCACCAGATCGCTCAGCGCCAAGGGTGGTGCCGTATGGTGAAGCAGAGGTTAACGCCGACGCCGGGCGCTGCGCGCCCCTCCCACGCGCGCGCCCGCCAACTTCTTTGCCTGACTCTAGTCGTGATGCTCGGCGAGGCCCGAGATAGGGCCGGGGGCGCTTAGTTGCTCTGCTTCATCTTGGTTCCGACTGTTCCGACCGGGTGCTTCTTGATTTTGCCGCTGGAACCGCCGGAGCTGGCGGAGGCTTTCTGGTTGCAGGTGCACGTGTTGTTGTCGTTGTTGCAACTTCCGCCGGTGTCCGTGCAGAGAGACGTGAACATGGTGTTGCAGTCCTTGTCGCCGCTGCAGTTGCAGTGGCCGGCGGCGCAATGAATTTCGGCGTGACCGGGTGCGCTCGTCAGGAGAGCGAACGCAAACGCAGCAAATAACGCCGCAGCAAGATGAAACGATAGCCTTTTGGACTTGGTCATTTCCTTCGCCCTTCGGTTGACGCACAAAGATCATCGAGAAACGACGCAAGATAGCAGACCGCGGACGCTCGCGGTGCTGCGTCAAGATCACGGCTGCCTAACTCGAATTTTGCCCAATGGTTCCAATCCGTTCGGTCGTTCCGAACTTGCCCTGAGTTTAGGATCCCCACAATGGCCCTCGTGTTGACGACGGCGCCCCGCCGCCGAGCCGATCTCGCTCGCCCAGGCGAAGGCGCATCTCCGCATCGATGTGGATGACGAGGATGGGCTGCTCACCGCGTTGATCGCCGCAGCGCGCGCATGTTCGTCGAGCGGACGCTCAGCGTCGCATTAATCACGCAGAGCTGGTCCTACTTCTTCGACTTCTGGCCAAGCGCCGGCTGCGTCACGCTGCCCATCATCCCGGTGCAGACGGTGAGCACGGTGACGGTGCACGACGATGCCGGCGGCGCGATCGTGCTCGATGCTGGAAGCTACAATGTCGACGTGCTCTCGGAGCCAGCGCCGGCTCGTGCTGAAAGGCGCGGTGCCAACTGTTGCGGCGCGCGCGGTCAATGCGTTCGAAATCGCCTTCACCGCAGGTTACGGCGGCGCGGCCGACGATGTGCCCGGACCCATCAAACAGGCGCTCAAGCTCCTCGTCGCCCATTGGTTCGAACGGCGGCGCCGGTCGTGCTCGGCCTCGGCGCGCAGGAGGTGCCGACGACGGTTGCGGTACTTCTTGCTCCCTATCGCCGGGTGCGGCTGTGACCGAGTTCAGCCCGAGCGATCTCCACCGTCGCCCTCGTGCTCGAGGAGCTCGAGCGCGTGAGCGATGAGGGAGGCGGCTTTACCGAGAGCTGGGTGGAGGTGGCGACGCTCTGGTGCGACCTCCGTCCGCTCGCCGGCTCAGAGACGGTCGAGGCCGACCGGCTCGCCGGCACGGTGAGCCGTGAAGTTGTGCTGCGCTACCGGTCCGACGTGGTTCCCGCCATGCGCTTCCGCGAGCTTGCGCGCGTGTTCCACATCGTGAGCGTCATCAATGTCGATGAGCGCAATCGCTGGCTCAAATGCCTGTGCGAGGAGCGCGACCTGTGGCGGCGGTCGAGATTACTCGACTCGAGGCGCCGCCCCGGCGGTTCGAGGCTGCAAGCGCGCGGGAGCCGTTCAGACAGGCTCTCCGCGAGGAGACAGAGGCGATTGCCGCCGAGGCGCGCCGCCAGGCGCCGAGCGATCTCGGTCGCACTATCGAGGTCGAGGATATGAGCCAAGGCGAGACGATCGCCTTTGCCATCGGAACGCCAGACCCCGCCGGCCGTGCCGCAGAGTTCGGCACGCTCAAAAGGCCCGCAACCCCTTAGCTTTGGCCGATTCTCAAGGCGCATTTACCAGGAATTAAGGACAAGCTTCGAAACATCGCGCTAGGGCCTTTAAAGGGGCGCTCGTCTCGCGTCTGATCGCGAGCTGGTGATGCGTGTTTGGGGTTTGAAGGGCGCCGGATGGCACCCCATATGTTGGTTAACACTTTCTCACGTGGAGACCTGCCATGGCGGAAGTTGCAAGTTGGGCCCTTCAGCGCGGGATCTATCAGGCGCTGGCCGGCTCCTCAGGCCTCACCACGTTGCTCGGCGGGGGCCGTATCTATGACGATGCGCCTCAGGGCGCGGCCTTCCCCTTCATTACGCTTGGCCAGAGCGTGGTTCGCGATTGGAGCACGGGCACCGAAGACGGCGCCGAGCATGAGCTTACGCTCCATGTGTGGTCGCGTGCCGGCGGCAAGAAGCAGGTGCAGGAGGTCATCGAGGCGATCAGGGGCGCGCTGCACGGTCAGCCGCTCATGCTTGCCGATCATCATCTCATCAATCTGCGCCACGAATTCTCCGAGGCGCGACTCGATCCTGACGGCGATACGTTTCACGGCATTGTGCGCTACCGCGCGGTGACCGAGCCCGAGCAGGCACAAGCGGCGTAAATCCGCAGTCACTTGCCTCTGTTGCCGTAGCATGCTTCCTCTCGACCCGAGTTCGAGGGGGAGGGTGTTAACGTGTCCGTCTGGCGCAAGGTTAAGTCTCTCATCGATAGCGTGGTTGGCGACGACCGGCGCGTGGCTAGCCTCCAGGAGGAGGAGCTAAGGCTCGCGGCGGCGGCGCTCCTCATTCATGCCTCGCAGATCGACGGCTATGTCGATCCCGAGGAGCGCAAAAAGCTCAAAGCGCTGCTCAAGGCGCGCTTCGGTATCGATGATGCGGAGCTGCGCAAGCTGTTGAAAGAGGCGGAAGAGAGGGAGCACGACTCGGTCGACCTCTACAGCTTCACCAGCGTGCTTTGCCGCGGGCTCGACCAGGAGGGACGGCAGCGCATCGTCGAGATGCTGTGGGAGATCGTGCTCGCCGACGGCGTGCTGCATGAGTTCGAATCGAATTTGGTGTGGCGCGCATCGGAGTTGCTTGGCGTCTCCACGCATGACCGCGTGCGGTTGAGGAAGCTGGTCGAGAGCCGGGCCTAGATAGAACCGGTGAACCTCAGCCTCATCCCTTCGGCTTGGCGGGGAGGGGGAAGGTGCGCAGGTCGGCGGCGGCCTCCGGGTATTTCACCGCAAGCGCTTCGACATTGCCCATCTCGACGTCTTGCGTCGGATCGACGCCGGGCCATTCGGTGCTCGCGCCCAGGAACCAGCGCTTCTTGCCGGTGACGCGCGCGGTGTGGAACGTGCCGCCGGGGATGAAGAGCTGCACCAGCTCCCCGCCCGGAATGTTCGGCCCGACCACGACGAGCTCGCTGGTGCCGCCCTCGTGCAGCAGGAGCACCTCGATCGGGTCGCCGAGATAATAGTGATAGAGCTGGTCGTTCTGGATGCGGTGCAACTTCACCGGCGCTTCCGGCGTCACCATGAAATAGAGCGCGGTACCAGCAGGCCGTCCCTTCTCGAAGGGCGCAGGTAATCCGCCGGGCGCAATCGAGAGCGCGCTCTTGTAGGTCTCGCGCACGAAGCCGCAGGTTGCGTTCGGCTCGAGCTTGAGCAGCTCCCTGATCTGGTCGGCGGTGACATTCTCGGGCATCGGCTTCTCGGGATTGACCAGGGAGGGCTGCTGGTCGCCGGTGGGCGCGGAGCCTTGCGCGCGCGCGAGTGAAGGCGTCAGCACGGCGCCACCGGCAGCGACGCCAGCCTGCTTCAGAAAGTTGCGGCGAGCAATCGGCGTTTCATCGCCCGTTGTCATGACGGCCTCCTCCCTGAAGCCTCATGAGACATGCGCTGCCGTTTTTATCGGACAGGTGATGCCTAAGAGGCAACCCGCTCGGCCGGAATTTCCAGTGTCATGTTGAACGTCACAGTTCCACGACAGCGCGTCGTCGCGGCCGCCCGCGGCTGGCTCGGCACGCCCTATCATCATCAGGCAAGCTTGCGCGGCGTCGGCTCCGACTGTCTCGGGCTGATCAGAGGGATCTGGCGCGAGCTTTATGGTGAAGAGCCAGAGGCGATGCCGCCTTACACGGCGGACTGGGGCAGCGCCACCGGCTCCGAGACACTGCTTGCGGTCGCCTCGCGCCATCTCGTTAAGCTTGACGATGTGAGCGCGGCGAGGGCGGGCGATGTGCTCGCATTTCGCATGCGCGATTCCGGTGTTGCCAAGCATGCGGGGATTCTGACCTCTCATGGTTCGAGGCCCGGCCGTCATCCTGAGGAGCGAGCGGAGCGAGCCTCGAAGGACG
>JBLMXO010000239.1:0-11865 GCA_050257815.1 Actinomycetota bacterium | reverse complement strand
CAGAGGCCGGTGACAGGTTTCATTTCACGACCGAGCAACTTAAGATAGAGGAAGATCTCCATTCCATTTATGCGACCAAAATTTGCCATGCGCGGGCGGGGGTCGCAATAGTGCCTTTCGCTATGGCTCAAAAGCAGAAGTCGACCGGCTCCGCTAGAAGGTCTGCTCTTGAACTAAAACGGACATCACTGCTGCGAGAGCAGCCGAGCAGCCTCTAACTGGTGATGCTGCGTCCCCAAAGCAGGGAGGGATTGATCCTGGTCAAAGACCAAGCATCAGATCAGCTCGAGTTTGAACATTGATCATTTGTCGTCCTTAGGGAGGACCCGATGAACTCTCTGAAATCCGCTACATTTGTTGTTTGCTGCGTTGTGGGCATTGCGGCTTATACCAACGCCATGGCCCAAACGAAATCTGAGCGATGCGCATCCTATGCTCGCCAAGCTGCGCGCGGCACCCGGCGACGACGGGCCCGCTGCGCGGTGCATTGCGTGGTGCTCTGGCAGGCGGACTGATCTTTGGGAAACCCGGATACGGCGCCGCTGCTGGTGCGGCGACTGGCACCACACGTCGAGGGGTTCAAAAGGGTCGTTCGTACCGGTTCTATTACAACCAGTGCATGGCTCGGTGACGCGTTGGCCCAACATTCTTCTGATCAACGGCCTGCTCGATGACATTTCGCTCCGCGACCGTGGTCGCCTCGGCTTTTTTTCAGATGCGCTCCGTCGGCGTGTGACTCGGCAGGCGGCCCCGACAAACCCACTGAACGCTGCGGCGTCGCTGACCGACTACGCTACCATTTCGATTCCGTGATCAATCCATCTGTGATCTGGGTGGACATCGATAACATCGATCTCAGCCCGGGCGCGAAGCCGATGATGCTCAAGTCGGCCGAGCATCTGGGTGCGCTTGTCCCTACATAGGTTGCGCGCTGACGGTGCAAAGTCGCTCCTTTTCTCTCAGCATTTATCGATGACGCGCATCGCCGGCGTATATTCAGAAGCAACGCGGTTCGCACGTAGCGCCCCAACCCGCACTATCAGGAGGCCACGCCATGCGCATGATATTGCTGCTCTGCTTTGCCCTGATGACGCCGAGCATCGCATCGGCGCAGAGCTTGTCGGACCGCATTCCGCAGGTTGAGGATCAATGCGTGGTCCTGGTCCATGGTCTCGGTCGTAGCGACGGGTCGTTGTTTCTGGTCGAGCAGCTTCTTCCCGCCGCGGGCTACCAGGTGGTGAATCTCGACTATCCGTCCCGCAGCGCCACGATCGAGGAACTGCTCGGCTATGTCGACGAAGCGGTCGCTGCCTGTAAGGACAAGACGGTCAACTTCATCACTCATTCCCTCGGCGGGATCCTCGTCCGCGGCTGGATCGGCAGGAACCACAACGTAAATCTCGGGCGTGTCGTCATGCTGGCGCCCCCAAATAAGGGCTCCGAACTGGTCGACGCGATGGCCGATCTCTCCCTATACCGGTTCATTGCCGGACCTGCCGGCCAGCAACTCGGCACGGGCGAGGAGGGCGCCCCGGCGCAGTTCGGCCCGGTCGACTTCGACCTGGGCGTGATCGCTGGAAACCGCTCGCTAAACCCGATCTTCTCGGCCATGATCCCCGGCGAGGACGACGGAGCGGTTTCAGTTGAGAGCACCAAAATCGAGGGCATGGCCGACCATATCGTTTTGCCCGTCACCCACACCTTGCTGATGAACAATCCGCTAGTCATCGCTGAGGCGATGATTTTTCTGAGAACCGGACATTTCGATCACGACTTGACCTATCGCGAACTGGTACGCCGCTTGACCACCGAGTGATCAGGGATCCTTGAAGAGGTGGCCGAGGGGTTCGGACCGCATTGGAACCCGCCCGCCCATTGGCTCACCGGGATATGCTGCCTGCGGCCCCGTCGCTCTTCATCTTGGCGGTGAGCCGGCGCGCGTCCCCATCAGTCCAGTGCTCCGGCGCGGTGACGGCCGTCCAGGCCTCCATATAGTCCGCGGCCGCGTAGTCGTGCCCGTGCCCCGGCGGCACGCCCGCGGCAAACATCATGTCGACCCCAACCTGCAAGGCGGTGACGATCGGGAACCATTGCAGCAGCGGAGACACGTCCTCACCCCGCGGTGGTGCCATCCACTCGGGCTGCCGGTAGAACATGCTCTCCTCGAAGAAGACGATCGCGTCGCTGGGATAGGCGATATAGACGATCCGCACGCGTCCCCAATCGGAGTACGCGTCGCGGGCGCTGTCGCCGTGGCCGATCACGCGAAAGTTCGAACCGTTCTCGAAGGTCGGTCGCCAGGGGGGCGAGCCCTCGTTCCGATCGCGCTGGATCGCGCGCCAGATTCGGTTGCGAAACGGCGGGCCTGCCCACACAGCGCCATCGAATGAGTCTCCGAGCCACGCGTAGATCGGCGGCGAACTTTCCGATCCGAGCGAACCGAGGCTGAGGCCGAATAGATAGAGCTTCGGCCGGCTGTCTTTCGGCAAGCTCTTCCAGTAGCGGTAAATGACCCTAAACACGGCGGCCGCAGACTTTTGCGAGCGGCCAGGCTCGAGGACCAGCGACAAGGGGCTTTGTAGATAGGAATACTGAACGGCAACCGTCGCGACATCGCCGTCATGCATATACTCCAGTGGGGCAATACCATTGTTGTCGATCCAGCCTGTCCCTGTCGGCGTGGCAATGACCAAAATGGAGCGGGAGAATGCGCCCATTCGGATCAGGTCGGCGAGCGCCCGCCGGGCTTGCTCCTCGGACGAACTGGCCGTGCGAAGCCCTGCAAAGACCCGGATCGGCTCAAGCGCCGGACGACCAGTGAATGTCTCTATATCCGCCTTCCTCGGACCCTCCGTGACGAACTGCTTGCCGGCGCGGCCAAGCTCCCGCCACGCGATCCTAGAATCGGGGCCGCCCGATCTCGTCGCCTCGGTCGGCACGGTCGCGCCGGGCGGGCCGGTCACGTCCACCAGCGCCTGGGCACGGTCGATCGCGCTTATGATGGCACTGACCAGCATGCCATTCACCAGGGTCACCAGCAGCACCGCAAAGATCACGGCACCAAGCAAGGCGGCGATCCTTCTCGGCACCCAGCGATACACGATGACCGAGGCAGCGCGGATCCCGCTCACCACCAATCGAGTAAGGAGCATCAGGAAAGTCGCGACCACAACGGCGACTAACACGACCTGCATCAGGTTAGCGGTCTCCATGGGCGGCATGCCCATGCGGGCGCGGACTTCGTCCTGCCATGCTTCAGCTTGTGGAATGTAGACGGCGGCAGCAATTACGCAGGCCACCGCCAGCACCATATTCGCCGCTCGCCACCAAGGCCGCGGAATCTCCGGCAATTCGAGATAGCGCCATACCAGCACGCCGCCATGCCCGATGGTGTAGCCGATGAAGAAGGCTACGCCGCCGAGGACACCCTGAAAGAGCGGAGGCCGCGGCACCAACGAAGGCGTGAACGTCAGGATGAAAAATAGGAAGCCGAGAAAAAGGCCGGTGAATGACGGTAGCCACCAGGGGGTCGACCGAGATTCGTCCGTGGGGACTTTGCTTTTGATCATGCTCGCAGTTTTCCGAAGCTCGACACTTATGGCAAGAGCCAGGATGACAGGTTAGGCTGGAAATATCGTCGGAGAGCTGGATCGCCTCATCCGGCGATCTGACATCGGAGCAGCTCGGCCCCGTTTTGCCTATTCACCGGATGGTGCTGACTGCAGGCCAAGGCAAGCGGAGGAAATCAACGATAATGCGACTTTTGCTTCGCGGTGAAGGACGTTCAGAAGGAATACGAGCGCCTCAAGGCGGCGGGGATGAAGTTTCACTGCCCCCCTGTCCATGTGGAGGCAAAGTTTTCAGTTGTGACGGTGTACGGGCGGGATCCGTTCGGCAACGTCATCGAGTTGGAAGAAGTCGAGGGCCAGGAGAAGCCATGGCAGCGTCCCGGGCAAAAGGAGATTCCTGTCTAGGAGGAGGAGTCACCACCCACTATTGGATCAAGACAAAGATAAGGGTGACTAGAGCGTGATCCAAGCGCGTAGGCGAAAGCGATTGCGGTCGTTGATCGGGTTTCGCTACGCGGGTCGCTTGGGGATGCCGTTCACCCCCAGTTGGAACAGGATCTGCGCCGAAAGGGTCGTTCCCGATGCCCTGATCAAGACCATCCAGAACGACGGCAAGCCGGAAAAGCCTCGATACTGAAAGGTAGAAAACGTCTGGTACTGGCACGACTCGGACCTAGAAGGTTGGGCAGATGGATGGCTGGGGCATGGGCTTCGGCTTCATCCTTTGGCTTTTATTGCGGGCGTGGTGTGAATTGTTCGTTCCCAAGCGGACGCTTTTTGGGCCTGATATGTCCGCTAATAGCGGTGACTTCGGCTTAGCGGGAAGGGGTGTCCGCTATCCGCTTCAATGCGGACATAAGTGGGATAACCGTCACGAGCAAATTCTCAAGCTGCAAATCAAGGCGGTTGCGAGTCCCCGATTTGAACCTACACCTTGATCTTTAGGAACGGACGATTGCGGCGGATTCGCTCCTCCGCTACCACCTTCCATCATTCGGCCAAAGCTAAAGCCCGGCGAGCAGATCGCCCTCGTCAGCGCAAGCGAGCGACGAGCCAGTCGGCGAGGCGTTTGCGCGCGCGGCCATGCGAAGCACGCAGCACGCGGCCCATATTCATGAAGCCGTGGATCGTGCCCTCGCAGCATTCATAGTCGACCGGCACGCCAGCGGCTTCGAGCGTTCGGGCGTAGTTCTCGCCTTCGTCGCGCAAGGGGTCATGGCCCGCGGTGATGATCAGAGCGGGGGGCAACCCTGAGTAGTCCTCGTAGAGAGAGGGGATGGCGCGCGGGTCGGTGAACGGCCAAGCGATGCCGAAATAGTGGTCGAAGAACCAGCCGATCATCTCGCGCGGAATAGGGAAATGATCGGCAAGCTCGGTGCGCGACGGCATGCGGCCGCGGAGATCGAGCGCAGGGTAGATGAGGGCCTGAGCGCGTACCGGCGCCTTAAGCTCATCCTTGATCTCATGGAGAGCGACGGCAGCAAGTCCACCGCCCGCGCTATCGCCGGCGACGGCGATGCGCGCCGGGTCGATACCGAGTGCTTCGGCCTCATGCGATAGATGAGTTAACGCGGCGACGGTGTCTTCGACCGCTGCTGGGAAGGGATGCTCGGGCGCGAGCCGATAGTCGAGCGAGAAGACGGTCACGCGTGTGTCGTGGCAGAGCGTGCGGCAGAAGATGTCGTGGCTCTCGATGTCGCCGAGCACGCAACCGCCGCCATGCATGAAGAGGATCGCGGCCTCGGCGGCAGCGTCGGGCTCCGCCGGCACATATTTGCGCAACCGCATCGCGCCGACATGGCCTGGGATAAAGAGATCGCTCGCCTCGCCGATGGCCGGTGGAGCGATCTCGGTCTTGGACAGTGTCCGCCGATATTCGTTGCGCGCAGTTTCGGGCGAGAGCGTCCATAAGGGTGTCGCAGTCGCGGACGACGCCCAAAAGAGGAGAGCTTCGGTTTCGCGGTCGAGCTTCAAACTGCAATTCCATGCGCCAAGCTAGCGCGATCAGTCTAATCGATTGTCGATCAAGGGACCTTCAAGCTCGCGCAACATACCCGCCCGGAATTTTCAATGTCCACCGCTCCGGCGAGGCAAAGAAGGGGCTCGCATCAGCGGAAATAGATGCGGATCGTATAAGAGGCAGAGGCGGGGTTAGGCGGCGGCGGGAAGGGCGCGGCATTGCGCACGGTCTGCAATGCCATCTGATCAAGCCGGGAATCCCCACTCGAACCGCTGATCCGGGCCGAGCGTAACCCGCCCCCGGGTCCGATGGCGAAGGTCACGACCGCGCTTCCGGCTTTGCCTGCTCTCGGCTTGTGGCGCGCAAGAGCAGACCAGATCTTTCGATTGTATCCGCTCGCGCTCTCGGCGCGCTTCGGCTCGAGCTGAGGCTTGCCGACCGTATCCTTGTCGGCGGGAGCGAGCGCCATCGGCGTCCAGCGCGGCTTAGGCTCTGCGGCCGCTTGCTGAACTTCGGGTTCGGCTGGTGGCGCGACCGGCTTTGCCGCGGCCATACTTGGCTTTCGTGTTGGCAGCGGCACGTTCGCGACCACGGGCTCAGCCTTAGTGGTCGGAATGATCGGGGGGGCCGGGTCGGTCTCGGCAAGCCTTGGCGTATCGTCTGCAACAGGCGAGGGGGCGGCGGCGGCGACTTCCTCGGCCTTAGCTACTTGCGGGGCGGCGGACTCATTGGCGCTTACCGTTATCGTGGGTCCGATCGCCTTAGGTGTTTCGTTTGGCTCCACCCCTGGCGCAGTGGGCTCAGGTGCCGAGGCGGCCGCTACTTCCTTTGTCGGCTCTGTAGAAGGAGCGGCTTCTTCTGCTTGTGGTGGGAGAGCGGCCTTCTCTGCCTCCTCGGAAGGAGAGGCTTCCGCTGCATCTTGAGGCGGAGCGGCTTCCTTCGCTTCCTCAGGGGGAACGAAATCGCTAGGCGGGGCATCCGCCTCTGCCGTCCGGAGGGGAGTGCTTGGGGGGTCGATCTTTGTCTCTGCGGTTTCCGTCTTTGCCTCTGATGCGGTAGTCCCCTGATCCAGCGCGGGTAAGAGGGATGCTTGGTCGCCGGCAAAGTGATTGACGTCGGGATGCGACGGGGTTTCGGTCGTGCCAGTCACTTCGACGTCGATCGACTCGGATGCGGGAGCCGGCGCCACAGAAGGTGAAGGTTTGGCCACGGATGTGGGCACTGTCGATAACGGCATCAAGCTGTTCGGCACGAGCTCAGGACGCCCGTACTCCTGGCTCGCGATCAGCAAGAGCTGTGTGCCGCAAACGAGGATGGCGCTTGCGAGCAGCGCCGAGAAGGACTGGAGAAAGCGGTTCTCTGACACAAGCGCGATACGAGCGCGATATGGTTAACCAACCGTGAATCCCCGCGTTCCGCGTGAAAAAACAGCCCGGCCAAGACGTTAGAAGTCATCGAACTGTTGCATATCGGCCACCAATTCAGCTCGGAAGTATGGTTTGCTCGGACCCCTGTCAGTAAGTATGTGGCGTTATGAGTAGGGGGCCTGTAATGCGTGTGATCGCCGTCTTGGCGGTCCTTTTAGCGCCTGTGGCGCTCGGGGGCTGCTTCTTCCATCACAATCAAGCCGTCGTCGCCCAGCCGCTTCCGCCGCTTAAATAACAGCGCGGGAACGCAGAGACCGAGACTGAGACCCGCCAGTGAAGCGCAGGCGGGTCTCCGGCCATGCCCGCTCACGGATTGATGCGGGTGATCTTCGAGCCTTCGAGGGTCAGGTTGTACATCAAGCCTTTCTGATCGAGCACGAAGCCGATGACCGGGCTCGTCAAATTATTCGTGTCGATCGAGCCGTCGGCGCCAAGCGTGACCAGAACGACCGATCCGTCGACGCCCACTTTCCATCCAGCCGTGCGATCGAACTGGTCGAGCGCATCACGCGTCATGAACATGATAATGATCGAGCGCGCCTGCACGCCGAGCTGGAATCCGAACGATGCGGAGATGATGTTGTAGTAAGTGTTCGGCTGTCCGCGGACGAGGAGGGCACCTTCGCCATATTCGCCGCCGAACCCGAAGCCCGCTTTTACGACCGACGGAAACACGAGCACGCCTTCGGCCTTCGCCGCTAGCTCTCGCGCGCCGCGGACTTGAAGCTCAAACTTCTGGGCGGTGGCGCGAACGTCGGCATCGATCTCCGCGGCTGAAGCCGCCTTGCTCTTCTCGGGCGTTGCGACGCTTACGGTTGCGGCCACAAGAATGAGACAAATGGCTCTCAACAATATTGTCATGACGCGAACCTTCCGATGAATCGTGACGGACTACCTAGGATAGTCTGCCACCTCTGTTACGGTCCTGCGCAGTCGCGTCAAGCTGCAAAACCGCGGCGTGCGCTTTAAAAAAAGACACAAATCGCGTGGTCAGTGCTGCGAGGCAACTCTCGGCTCGCGTAGTGATCGTGTCCACTCGGTGTTCCCTCGCCTGTCGTCGGGAAGGCCCTCGCCCTGCTGGGTGAGAGCGAGGGAATTGAGGAAGTTCGTGCTCCACACATTGCCGCTGTTTTGCATCAGGCTCGCAAGCGAGGCGGCGTGACGCTCACGGCGTTCCGCCAGCGGCATTTCCAATGCGCGCGCGATCGCCCTCCCCACGGATTCAGCATCATAAGGATTGACCAGCAACGCGCCGACGCACTCTCGCGCGGCGCCAGCGAAGCGCGAGAGAACGAGCGCGCCCGGATCCTCTTCGTCCTGAGCGGCGATATATTCCTTGGCGACCAGGTTCATTCCGTCGCGCAGCGGCGTAACGAGTGCGGCGCGAGCCGAGCGATAGAGACCAGCAAGCACCGACCGGCTATAGGCGCGATTGAGATAGCGAATGGGCGTCCATGAGACGTCACCGAACTTGCCGTTGATGCGTCCTGCAGCCGCTCCGACTTCGTGCTCAAGGTCGTGATACTCGGGAATCTCGGACCGGCTTTTCGGAGTGATCTGAAGATAGGTCACTTTGCCGACCCATTCGGGATGGAGCGTATAGAAGCGCTCGAATGCATCCAAGCGTTCGATCAGGCCTTTCGAATAATCGAGACGATCGACGCCGATGATGAGCGCGCGATTGCCGAGACTTTCGACGACCTCGCGAACGAATGAAGAGCGCACGGCTCGCCGCGCGAGCCGCTGAAACTCGTCGACGTCGATACCGACCGGGAAGGCGCCAATCCGTGTCTCCCAGCCGCCATAGCTGAATACGATCTGGCTGTCGGTGGTCTCAAACACGCGCCGGCTCTGGCCCTGATATTCAGCGAGCAGGTAGCGCACGAAGTTTCCGCTGTCGGTGTCAGTCTGGAATCCCAGCAAATTGTATTGCAGGAGCAAGGGCACTAGGCGCTGGTGATTTGGCATCACAGCCATGACCTCGGGAGCGGGGAAGGGCACGTGCAGGAAAAAACCGATGCGATTGGCGTGTCCGCGCCGGCGTAGCTCGTCAGCGATGGGAATGAGGTGATAGTCGTGCACCCAAATCATGTCGTCGGGCTGCACGATCTTCGACAACTCGTTGGCGAAATGCCGGTTGACGCGGAAATAGCCGCTCAGGTCGCGGCGCGTGAATTCGGTGAGGTCAATACGATAATGTAGGATCGGCCACAGAACGCGGTTGGCAAAGCCATTATAGTATTCTTGGTAGTCTTCTTCGGAGAGATCGGTGACGACATAGCGCGCTCGGGGGCGCTCGAAGGTTTGGGTCTTGACCGTGCCCGCTTCGACAACTTCGCCGCTCCAACCGAACCAGACGGTTTCGATGTTCTTAAGGACGGACTTGAGCGCAACCTCCAATCCGCCGGCGCGCTGAGATTTATCGGCAGTCGGCATATTGACCCGGTTGGAGACGAGTATCAGCCTCGCCAATATCTATCCTCCCAGGATCGCGACAGCCGCATGGCTGTCAAAATGAGTCCCGCCATCGAATAGGTCTGCGGAAAATTGCCCCACATCTCTCCGGTTTGGGGATGAATGTCCTCCGCCAGAAGGCCATACCTATTACGGTGGCTGAGAGCGTCTACGAAGAGATCGCGCGCCTCCTCACGGCGGCCAAGCCACCACCAAGCGTCGACCAACCAGAATCGGCAAGCAAGGAAGGCAGCCTCGGGCATGCCGAAATCGTCTTCATTCATATAGCGCATTACATGCTTGCCGCGCAAAAGTTCTCGCTCGATCGCCGCAACGGTGTGGACGAATCGGGGATCATTTGGCTCGATCATGCCGATCTCGGGCAACAAAAGGACACTGGCATCGATATCGTCGTTTCCGAAGGCGGAGGTGAAAGAGCGACGCTTCTCGCTCCAACCCTGTTCTATGACGGTTGTGTGAATCTTATCTGCCTGCGCGGTCCACTCCGCGGCGCGATCGGGAAGTCCGAGATGGAAGGCAATTGCCGCGAGGCGATTGCATGCCGCCCAACACATGGCAGCCGAATAGGTGTGAATGTGGGTGCGGCCGCGATATTCCCAGATGCCGGCATCGGGCGTGAAAGCAAGCTTCGCGGCCTTGCGGCCGAGTGATTCGAGCAGGTGAAACAAATCCTCGTTTCCCGGCCGAGGCAGCCGGCGATCGAAAAACATCGGCATCGCCGCGAGGATAACGCTGCCGTAGCTGTCGTGCTGCTGTTGATAGACCGCGGCGTTGCCGACGCGAACCGGTCCTTCGCCGCGATAACCTTTGAGGTTGGGTGCCGTCTTCTCTTCCAGTGAGGTGCTCGGCACGACGCCATAGACAGGCCGCATCGTGTCTTCGGAGGCAACGGTCAGAATGAAGGAGATGAAATGCTCCATCGTCTCCGTGGCACCGAGACGATTGAGCGCCTTCACCACGAAATAGGCGTCACGCAGCCAGCAGAAGCGATAGTCCCAAGTCCGGCCAGAGCCAGGAGCCTCGGGGATCGAGGTGGTAAGGGCCGCGACGATTCCGCCCGTCTCCTCAAAATTGGAGAGCTTGAGCGTGATGGCGGCGCGGATGATGGCATCCTGCCAATCATAGGCAATCCACAGCCGTCTCACCCAATCCATCCAGAAGTCGCGCGTGCGCTCGACGAATTCGCGGCAGGTCGAGACGATATCCTCGGCGAACGGTTCGTCGGGACCGAACACCAGATAGATAGGCTTGGTTATGACGAACGCGGTCTCACTCTCGATATAGGGCACCGGCCCATCGGTCGTGAGTCTGACGGCGATATCTTTGCCGCGATAGCTGATGTGGTTGCTTCCATGCGAGCGGTCGGTGATAGGCTTGCCGTAGTCATAGGTCGGACGCACGCGAATAGTGATGCGCGGAAGGCCTGACACCGGCTCGATGATGCGCATGAGCTGAGGGGGCCGAAACATGCGGCCGAAATTACGGAAGCGCGGCGCGAAATCGGTAATCTTGACGGACGCTCCCTGCGCGTCGGTGAGCGTGGTCGAGACCACGGCCGTGTTCCGCTCATACGCCGACTCGTAACGCACCATATTGTCGAGAACGACGTCGCAATAGCCCTTGTCTTCGTCAGCCGAAAGCAAGCGCGAGAAGATGGGATCGCCGTCGAAACGCGGATAGCACCACCAGACGATTCGTCCCGTCGGGTTGATCAACGCGGCCGTGTGGCCGTTGCCGAGCACGGCGAGATCGAGACCAAAGTCCTGCATGGTCAGGCTCTCGCGCTTGCAGCGATCTGAGCGAGCCAGGAGCGCACATGGGCGGGCGATGAGAAGGTCCCTTGCGTGCCGTCCACGGTCCGCCCAACGGAATATCCGATGCCGTTCAGCTCCGGGAGAATGGCGAACACCGACTCATCAGTGGTGTCGTCGCCAATGAACACGAGGCGCCGACCCACGAAGGGTGCGGAGGCCATCAGTTCGCGAACCGCATAGCCTTTACTGAACAACTTCGGCTTGATGTCGATAACGGCCTTGCCGAACATGATTTCAATGCCGTCCGGCTCCGCTTCGGCCGCAACGATCAGTGGGACCTCTTCCTTGAGGAAGGCCTCTTGCTGCGGGGCGCGACGATAATGAACCGCCAGAGAATTCGACTTCTCCTCCACGAGGATGTGGTGGTCGACTTTCGCGAGCCGCTGGATCTTGGCTCTCAGCGCAGGGCTGAGTGAGGCGGCGCTGCGCATCAAGGGACCGTGAGGCGAGAGACGCATCTCGGCGCCATGCTGGCCGACTGCGGGCATGAGAAGGGGCTGGAATAGACGATCGAGCGTCTCGATAGTTCGTCCGCTCACGAGCGCGACGGCGCCTCCCGAGCGCCTAAGCAATTCCTGCAACGTGTCGCAAAGCGGTGGCGGAACGACGACGGCCTCTGG